>JACCWU010000248.1 GCA_013697465.1 Actinomycetota bacterium
GCTCGAGAGCGTGCACGCAGCGGGCGGGGACGTCGCTCTCGTCCTCGCGGACCTCGCCTGCACTGAGCTCCTCGGTCGGCTCGCCCAGCTGTACCCGCGCGCCAGACGCGGGCTCCTCATTCCGTGGGGCGGCTGGGGTGACGACGCGACCGCCGCGGCGATCCGCGAGGCGATGGCGTACGGGTTGATCGACTACTACGTGCTGCATCCCGGGAGCGCTCCCGACGAGTATTTCCACCGGACCATCTCGGAGCTCTTGACCGAGTGGCAACGGTCGGATCCCGAGGTGAGCCGCGAGGTCACGATCGTCGCCGATCCGCGTCTCGCGAGAAGCCGTGAGGTGCGCAACCTCCTCTCTCGGAGCGGCGTGCCGCACGCGTTTCACTCGACCGCCTCGGAAGAAGGCGGCAGGCTTCTGGAACGGGCCGGGGTGGACGAACCGAACGGCCCAGTCGTCATCCTCGCCGACGGCACCGTCCTGCACGACCCGTCGGCGACGGACCTGGCACGCGGGTACCGGGTGCCCACGGAGCTCGAGAAGGACGAGTACGAGGTCGTCGTGGTCGGTGCCGGGCCGGCGGGGCTCGCCGCCGCCGTGTACGCATCCTCGGAGGGACTCGACGCGCTCGTCGTCGAGCGGGCGTCGATCGGCGGGCAGGCCGGCTCGAGCTCCCGGATCCGGAACTACCTCGGATTTCCTCGCGGCCTGAGCGGGGCCGAGCTCGCGCAGCGCGCGTATCAGCAGGCATGGGTATTCGGAACGCGCTTTCTGTTGACGAAGGAGGTGCGCGCGCTCCGGCCGGAAGACGACCGGCAGGTGCTCGAGATCGCGGACGGCACGGAAGTCCGGGCGCGGAGCGTCGTGCTCGCCATGGGAATCTCGTACCGGCGACTCGAGCTCCTGGATGTCGAGCACCTGACCGAAAGGGGCGTCTACTACGGGACCTCACCCACGGATGCGCCGCAGTTCACGGACAAGCGCGTGGCGGTGGTTGGCGGCGGCAACTCGGCGGGACAGGCGGCGCTCCACCTCCGACGCTACGCAGCTCACGTCACCCTCGTCGTCCGGGGCGGCAGCCTGGCGGCGAGCATGTCGAAGTACCTCGAAAACGAGATCGAGGCGTGCGAGAACATCGACGTGCGCTACTCGACCGAGGTGGTCGGAGCCGTGGGCGGGGAACGCCTCGAGGAGATCCTCCTGCGCGACGAGGAGGGGAGCACGGAGGCGACTCCCGCGGAAGCGCTCTTCGTGCTCATCGGGGCGCGTCCGCACACCGAGTGGCTGCCCGCGGAGATCGCGCGCGACGAGGCCGGCTACGTGATAACCGACGAGAACCTCGGCGATGCCTGGCCGCTCGAGCGCTCCCCGCACATGTTCGAGACGAGCGCCCCGGGCGTCTTTGCGGTCGGGGACGTCCGCTCCCGATCGGTCAAGCGAGTGGCCGCAGCGGTCGGCGAGGGTTCAGTCGTCGTGCAACAGTGCCACCTCTACCTCGAGTCGCTGGAGACGCGGGCGACGCTGGCCGACGCGCAATGACCGATCCGGAAGCCCACGAGCACACGCACGAAGACGCCTGGCGAGCGATCCTCACGGGGAAGGCGCGAGGGCTCCAGCTCACGCGCAAGCTCGTCGGCTGGATTCCGGCCGGGCCGCGCTGCAAGCTGTGCCTGGCGCCGCTCAAGCCGCCGGGGAGCGTGTTGCTAAAAATCGTCGGATTCGGTCCGTCCCGCTTGAACCGCCGCCTCTGCCGCGCGTGCTTCCGAGCGGTGGAGAAGAACCCGGGAGGAGCCGAGATCGAACTCTCGTTCCTCTTCGCCGACATCCGTGGTTCGACGTCGCTCGCCGAGCACATTCCCGCGCAGGAGTACTCGAAGTTAATCTCGCGCTTCTACGGCAAGGCCGCCGAGGTCGTCGACAAGCAGGATGGCCTCGTCGACAAGTTCGTCGGCGACGAGGTCGTGGCGCTGTTCGTCCCTGGCTTCGTCGACGGCAATCCGGCCGAGAAGGCCATCGAGGCGGCCCGCGGCTTGCTCCGCGAGACCGGGAACGACGGCGGCGACCCCTGGATACCGGTCGGGGCGGGCGTGCACACGGGCATCGCCTACGTCGGGCGCGTGGGGGAGGGGGATGCGTGCGACTTCACCGCCGTCGGCGACGCCGCGAACCTCACCGCGCGCCTCGCGTCTTCGGCAGCCGCCGGCGAGATCCTCGTCAGCTCTTCCGCTGCTCACGCCGCGGAGCTGGACACCGACGGTCTCGAGAGCCGCACGCTCGAGCTCCGCGGACGCGAGGGAGCCGTCGACGCCTGGGTTGCCACGGCGGAGACGCTCGCCGTGTCCCCTGCGGAGGAATAGGGCAGCTCAGGCGCCGCGGTCGAGCTCGTAGCGGAGGAAGACGTGCTCCTCGTGCCTGCGGATGCTGAGAGTTCGTGCGCGGGCGAGGGGGTTCAGGTCCTCCGCCTCGACGAGCCGGAACCGGCTGTCCTGTCCCGCGTTCCCCGCGAGCAGGGGGGAGACGGTCAGGAAGAGCTCGTCCACGACGCCCGCGCCGAGGAGGTCGCCGAAGGTGTGCGGCCCCGCCTCGGAGAGGATGAGGCGGTGCCCGCGCTCGTGCAACGCGCTCACGACCGCATGTGGGTCGATGCTCGTGTCCTCCCCGAGCGAGACGATCGCGGAGGCGGGCGGAAGCTCGCCTCCGAGACGGGCGGCTCCACGCTCGCTCGTCAGGACGAGAGCGCCCGACTCGAGCAGCGGGTGGGCCGGGTCGATCGAGCCTCGCCCGGTGAGGACCGCCACTTCGGGCTTTTCTGGCCGATCGCGTGCGTGGCGGAGCCCTGCAAATGCGGCGGCAGCCGGCGGGAACACCTTCTCCGGCAGCCACGTCCCTTCTGGTGACGACCGGAGCGTCCCCGACCCGATGAGGACGACGTCGGCGAAGGCGCGCAGGAGGCCCATCACGAAGTGGTCGCCCTTGCTCCCCGCGGCGATCACGGCGTTCGACTTGGGGATCGAGGGGATCGCCACGACGCCGTCGATCGTCGAGACGAAGTTCGCAAAGAGCCGCGGTTCGTCGAAGCCAAGCGGGCCACCGTAGAGGCGGGTGAGCTCGGGCGGCAGGTCCGCCGCCGCCAGACCGTCGGCCTCGTAGAGCACTTCGAGCGGTTCCAGGTGCGAGTCCCCGGCCATGGCCGCTGGAGGCTATCCGGCGCCTCACCCCGGCCGACAGGCGAGCGGGTCGTCCATCATTCCTCCGCCCGTGACTGCCGCACGCTTCTGCGACGAGCTCCCGTTCGGCTTCGGCTGGATCGCCCTCGCGCCGGCCTTCATGCAACGGGCCTCCCACGCGCTCGCCGATCGGGGCCGCGTCTGGCTCGTCGACCCCGTCGACGCGGAGGGGCTCGACGAGCGGATCCGCGCGCTCGGCCAGCCTGCCGGCGTGATCGCGCTCCTCGATCGCCACGGTCGCGACTCGGCGGTGCTCGCCGCACGCTACGACGTGCCGCTGCACGTGTCGCCCGCAGACGTCGCGGACTCGCCGTTCGAGATGCACCGAGCCGTGAACCTGCCCGGCTGGCGAGAGCCCGCTCTCTGGTGGCCCGACAACAAGACGCTCGTCGTCGCAGACGCGCTCGGCACGGCGCGGTACTTCCTTGCGCCCGGCGAGCTGCTCGCGGTTCACCCGCTGCTTCGCCTCGTTCCGCCGCGCTTGCTCGGTCGGCTCGAGCCGGAGCACGTCCTGTGCGGGCACGGCGAGGGCGTCCACGGGCCTGGGGCGGCGAGCGCACTGCACGAGGCGCTGCGAACCTCGCGTCGGCGCATCCCGCGCTGGCTGCTCGGCGGCCTCACCCGTCGCTGATGCCGCGCGAGCGAGTCCTCACGGTCCGGGAGCTCAACCGGGCGCTCCTTGCTCGCCAGCTCCTCCTTCGTCGCGCGCGGCTCGGCGTGCCCCAGGCGATCGAGCGCGTCGGAGCGCTGCAAGCGCAATGGCCCCCGTCTCCGTACATCGCGCTGTGGACGCGGGTGGAGGGATTCACGCACGGGAGGCTCGTTCGCGCCGTCGAGCGTCGGCAGGTGGTGAAGGCGACGTTGATGCGGACGACGCTCCACCACGTAACCGCGCGCGACTACCTCGCGTACGCGGGAGAGATCTTCCGCCGACGGATCGCCTCGCTCGAGCGGCAACTCGTGAAGAACCCGGACGACATGGACTTCGACCCGCTCGTTCGTGATCTCCTCAGGCACACGTCCCAGCGGCCGCGCTCGCGGCCCGAGCTCCTCGAGCTCCTGGGGCAGCCCAGGCTCGTCGTCGACGAGCGTCGGCCTTGGCTCGTGTGGCACCTTCTCTCCGCCAGAGCCGGGCTGGTGCACGCGCCGCCGTCCTCGGTCTGGCGGCAGAACACCGCCGGTGTCACCTTCGCGCCTGCGCGCGAGTGGCTCGGCCACGCGGACGGCGATTCCGATGCGGCAGTGACTCATCTCGTGCGGCGCTACCTCGCGGCGTTCGGCCCGGCGACGCGAGCGGACGCGTCGCAGTGGACGGGCTTGCCGGTGAGCGCGCTCGAGCCCGGTTTCGCCCGTCTGCCTCTGCGCCGGTTTCGGGACGAGCGAGGGCGCGAGCTGCTCGATCTGCCGCGTGCCCCACTTCCGCCCGCCGAGACCGACGCACCGCCACGGTTCTTGCCCATGTGGGACAGCGTTCTGCTCGCCCACGACGACCGCTCCCGGATCCTCCCCGAGCCGTACCGTAAGACCGTGATCCGCGGGAACGGCGACGTGCAGCGAACGTTCCTCGTCGACGGCTTCGTCGCGGGCACGTGGAGCATCGCAGGCGGCCACGTCTCGCTCGAGCCGTTCGAAGCGCTGTCGCGGAACGCTCGGCGACGGCTCGAGCAGGAAGGAAAGGCGCTCGCAGAGTTCCACGCTCAGGCGCAACCTCGCACGCGCGCGTTGTAGAGCCCGATCGCGCGCCGACTGCTCTAGGCTTCCGCCGCGTGGTCGGCCGACGGCAGAAGCATCTGGCTCTCATCATCGCCCGCGAGCTCGCCTCGCAGCTCGCCACCGCGACGTTCATCGCCGACTCGGCGGGGGAGCTCGTCTTCTACAACGAAGCAGCGGAGGACATTCTCGGCCGCTCGTTCGCAGAGGCCGGGTCGATGCACGCCGAGGGCTGGAGCTCGCAGTTCCAGATAACTGATCCGGACGGGGCTCCGATGCCCCTCGAGCAGATGCCGATGGGTATTGCGATGACCCAGCGCCGACCGGCTCACGGAAGCCTTTGGATGACCGGCCTCGACGGCGCTCGGCGGCTCGTGTCCGTGACTGCGGTTCCGCTCTTCTCGACGCCGACCGAGCTCGTCGGCATGATCGCCCTCTTCTGGGAGGAGCAGGCTCCCGAGCCGGCACGCACGGCCGGCCGACCGGAGCCCGCGTAGTGACCTCCGTCGCGCGCGTTTGGGGATGCCGCGGCTCGCTCCCGACCCCGGGCGAACGCACGGTGCGCTACGGAGGCAACACCTCCTGCGTCGAGGTGTGCACAGGGAACGGCGTGCCCGTGATCCTGGACGCGGGGACGGGAATCAAGCGCCTCGGAGACTCGCTCGACCACCCTGCGCGGCTGCACGTGCTGTTGACACACCTGCATCTCGACCACGTCGAGGGCCTTCGGTTCTTCGAGCCGCTCTGGCGGGAGGACGCCGAGGTGAACATCTGGGGTCCGCCCTCGCCCGTGCACTCGCTGCGCGACCGGATCGCGCGCTCGTTCTCGCCCCCACTCTTTCCCGTCGATCTCGCCGACATCCCGGCGAAGGTCGTCTTCCACGACGTCCCGGCCGAGCCGTTCGAGCTGGAGGGGATGCGGGTCCAGGCTGTGCCTGTCTCACATCCCGGGGCGACCGTCGGCTACCGGCTCGAGCTCGACGGCGGATCGCTGGCCTTCATTCCGGACCACGAGCCCGTTCTGGGGGTCGAGCTGGACACGCTCTCCTCCGACTGGATCTCGGGACACGCCCTCGCCGACGGCGTCGACGTCCTCGTGCACGACTGCCAGTGGAGCGAGGACGAGTACCCCGAGCGCGTGGGTTGGGGTCATTCGAGCGTCGCGCATGCGGTCGGCTTCGCCCGCAGGGCCGAGGTCGGCCGACTCGTGCTGTTCCACCACGACCCTGACCGGTCGGACGACGAGGTCGATCGGATGGCCGCACGCGCGAACGAGCTGTGGAACGGGGCTGGAGGTGTCGCGCCCGTCGCGGCGTGCGAGGGCATGACGATCGACGTTGGATCGTCGCGGGACTGACGCCCCGCCGGTCGCTTGACACGAGCGCCAAAACGTGACAAGGTGGCGCGGTCGAACCCTGTGTCTCTTCGGAGTTGCGGGGTTCGGCATTTTTTGTGCCGCGATTCGCACTCGCGCGACTCGAGGCGCAGGAGCCTCAGGAGCTAAACGCAGCTCTCACCGAGTCGCCCGAGACACCGGCTTCGGCGTAGCGCGAGGTGCCGTAGGCCAGGAGCTCCCGCGCTCCCTCGAGCAGCACACCGTAGGCCGCTCCCGCTAGCAGGCTGCCGGTCGAGACCCGGCGCACGCCGACGCTCGCGAGCTCGGCAACGGTCGGCCCGCCGGGAAGTGCGAGGATGTTTACCGGCGCTCCGACCGCCTCGACCACTTCCCTGATCTGGCCGAGGTCCCGGAGACCCGGCGCGTAGACCGCGTCCGCGCCGGCCTCTCGGTAGGCGACCAGGCGCGCGATGGTGTCGTTCAGGTCGTCGACGCCTCGAATGTGGTTCTCGGCTCGGCCGGTGAGAAGCATCGGATCGGGCAGGCTATGCGCGGCTTCGGCGGCGATCGCCACCCTTTCGGCTGCAGCCTCGACGTCGTCGATCGTCTCGGTCTCCGGGTCGTAGTCCTCGATGGAGAAGCCAGCCGCGCCGGCACGCGCCAGAAGTCTCACGGTCTCGGCCACGCCGCCCGGATGATCCGGGTAGCAGCGCTCGCTGTCGACGTTGAGCGGCAGCGACGTCGCCGCTGCCAGGCTTGCGACGTGTTCGACGAGCTCGTCCCGCGTGACGCCCTGGTCGAGCTTGCCGAGCGACCACGCAAATCCCGCGCTCGTCGTTGCGAGCGCCTCGAAGCCCGAGGCCGCGAGCAGCCGCGCGGAGCCGGCGTCCCAGGGGTTGGGCATCACGAAGATCGTGTAGCGTGCGTGCAGCTCCCTGAAGCGAGCGCGGCGATCGTCGACGGGCATTCCCACTCCTCTCGTCTAAAGACGCCAATCATTGTGCGGCTCGAGACCTTCCGGCCGCGCGCTATCAGGCTCCCGTCGATTCGTCGTAACTGACATGTGAGGCAGAGAACGGTGGATCGGCCTCGATCTGAGACACCTCACCGCCCTGCGAGCGATCGCCGACGAGGGTCGTTTAAGGGCGCCGCACGTGCGCTCGGATACACGCCGTCGGCGATCAGCCAGCAGATCGCGTCGCTCGAGCGGGTAGTGGGCGCCCAGGTCATCGCGCGCGTGCACGGTCGACAGGCGCTCGGCGTGACCGACGCGGGCAGAATCCTCCTCCGCCACATGAGCGCGATCGAGGCGCGTCTGATCGCCGCCAAGTCCGAGATCGACGCTCTCGCCCAAGGCATCGTCGGTGAGCTACGCGTCGGCGCCTACGAGAGCGTGGGGGCTCGCCTGCTGCCAGAGCTGATCGGCCGGTTCCGCGAGGCGTATCCTGGCGTTCACGTCGAGGTCGACGAGGCGCTCTCGGACCTCTATCTCATGCGGTCGCTCGGGCGTGGCGTCCTCGATCTGGCCTTCACGCTGCTGCCGCTGCCTCCGGGCCCGTTCGAGGCGAGGACCGTCCTCCGAGATCCTTGGATCCTCGTCGTCCAGGCGGGCGCCGAGCATGCGAGGCTGACGGCGAGAGCTCCGCTCGGCCTGCAGGAGATCGGGCAGCTACCGCTCGTGTCCTTCCGACTGCCCCGAGCGATCGACGCCGTTCTGGACAGGTTTCGTGCCGCCGGAGTGGAGCCGAACATCCTCTTGCGATCCGACTACGTAGGAGTGTCCAAGACGCCCCGACGCATCGTAGGCCACTCGCGGAGGAGGATCGCATGATCATCGTCGGGATCGACGCACACTCGCGCTCGCACGCGGCAGCCGCGATCGACGAACAGGGCAGG
>JACCWU010000254.1 GCA_013697465.1 Actinomycetota bacterium
CGCCTGGAGCGTCGGCTTCGCATCCCCGACGAGGCCGAGAGCGGGGAAGTTGACGGCTATCCGCTCCGGTGCCGCGTCGAGCTGGATGAGCGTGCCGTCGAACTGCTCGAGGCTGTCCGTGAACTCGTAACCGAGCCATGAGCCGACGCTCAGAAGCACGTCGGCCCCTGCGACGAGCTCACGGGGACCCGCGTCGTCCCAAGCGCTGCCGAGCGCAAGCGGGTGGCGCTCGGGAAAGACGCCTTTCCCCGTGTAGGTGGTCGCGACCGGAGCATCGAGCCGAGTGGCGAGCTCCACCAGCTCCGAGGTCGCACCCGAGCGAACCGCGCCGCCCCCCGCCACGATCAGCGGACGCTCGGCCGCCGCGAGCAGTGCGGCAGCGCGCTCGAGCTCGGCCTCCGCGGGCAGCGGAAGCCGCGCCGGAGCTCCGTCGAGCTCGGCGGCGGGAGACCTCTCCGGCGCGGCCGCGTGCAGGACGTCGAAGGGGACCTCGACGTAGACGGGTCCCTGCGGTGGCGTCGCAGCACGGCGCCAGGCCTCCCCGAGCACATTCCGGATCTCGTCGGTCGAGCGCGCCCGCCCGGTCCACTTCACGAGCGGAGCGAACGACGCTGTCTGGTCGGGCGTCTCGTGGAGGAGACCTCGTCCCTGGCCAATGGCGTCCGAGGCGATCTGGGTCGCGATTACGACGACGGGGACGAACGCCGTGAACGCCTCCATGAGCGGCGCGAGCGTCATGAACGCGCCGGGGCCGGTCGAGACGACGAGAGGGGTCGGCCGGCCCGTGACTCGCGCGTATCCGTCCGCGGCGAAGCCCGCGTTGAGCTCCTGCCGAAAGCCGAGCACGCGCAGATCCGTCTCGCGCAGCCCTTCCCAGATCGGAAGCGCGTGCACCCCGGGAAGCCCGAACACGACGTCCGCGCCGAGCGCACCCAAGCTGTCCGCGACGACGTGCCCGCCGATCCGGGTTCGAGCCCGCGTCTCCACGATGCGAACCATAGAGTTGTCGCGCGTGACCGACTGGAGCAAGATCGTCGTCCCCGCGCTCTCCGAGCTCGATCCGTTCGCTCTCGGGGAGACGATCTCGGACGTGCAGGCGCGTTACGGCCTCGAGGAGGTCGTGAAGCTGAACTGGAACGAGAACCTGTTCGGTCCGCTTCCCGGGGTGGTCGAGGCTGCGCGCGACGAGCTCGAGAACCTCTCGCTGTACCCGGAGCTGGTGAACAGCGCGTTCAGCGAGGAGGTTGCGCAGTACGCGGGCACGGTGCCGGGGCGTATCGTCCCCGCCCACGGCACGCTCGCGCTGATCGGAGTGTTGGCGAGCGCGTTCCTGCGGCCGGGCGACCATGTCGTCGTGCCGGCCCGGACGTACGGGCTGTACGCGCAGCTCTCGGCAGTGCGCGGCGCGACGATCGAGCGTGTCCCGCTGAGCGAGCTCGCCCTCGACCTCGATGCCATGGCGAGCGCCGCGCGTGAGACGAGCGCGAAGATCGTCTGGATCTGCGATCCGAACAACCCGACGGGCTGGGTGATCGGCGGCGAGGAGTGGGAGAGCTTCCTCGACGCTCTGCCGGTCGGCTGCGTCGCGATCGCGGACGAAGCGTACGTCGACTATCTCCCTGCCGACCGCCGGGTGCGCCGTGAGCTGGACGTGGAGAACGGGCGCTCGGTGGTGGTGCTACGCAGCTTTTCCAAGTTCTTCGGGCTGGCCGGGCTTCGGCTCGGCTATGCGATCGTCGACGAAGCTCTCGCCTCGTACCTCGGCCTCGTGGAGGAGCCCTTCAACGTGAACTGCGCCGGCCTCGCCGCTGGGCGCGCGTGCCTTCGCGCCGGAGACGCAGCCGAAGCGCGGCGCGCCGAGATCGCGGAGGCGAGGGAGACGCTCTCCTCGGGGCTTCGCGAAGCCGGTGTCGAGCCGCTGCCGTCTGCGGCCAACTTCGTGCTCGCTCGAGTGGACGTCGACGACACGAACCTTGCGGACGGGCTCGCCGCGCGCGGCCTCCTGATCCGGCCGGGGTCAGACTTCGGCCTGCCCGGATACGTGCGAATTACCGTCGGGCCCAGCCCGCTGATGCGCCGCGTCACCGGCGAGCTCGGCGAGGTCTGCGCCGCACTCCGCGGTTGAGCGGGCGCATGGCGCGCGTCCTCTGCGACCCGTCGGTTCCACTCGAGCACGTCCGAGACGTCCTCGCTGCGTCGGAGGCCGTCGTCGAAACGTCCGTGCCACCGTGGTCGGGCGAGGACGTCGTCGCACTCGTGTCCTTCGAGCCTGTGACCGCCGGCGATCTCGGGCGCTTGCCTGGACTCCGCGTTGTCGCCGCTCCCAGCGTGGGCTTCGACCACGTCGACCTCGAGGCGGCGACTCGCCTCGGGATCTGGGTCTGTCACGTGCCGGACTACTGCATCGAGGAGATGGCCGACCACGCGCTCGCGCTCCTTCTCTCGCTCGTGCGCGGCGTGGTCGAGCTCGACCGGAGCGTCCGTAGCGGAGCCTGGGATTCGAAGGCGGCGGGCAGTCTTCGGCGTGTGTCGGACGTGCGGCTCGGGGTGATCGGCTTCGGGCGGATCGGGCGTGAGCTCGCTGCTCGAGCGCGGGCGCTAGGGATGGAGGTGTGTGCGCACGACCCGTTCCTCTCCGACGAGGAGATCTCCGCCGGGGGCGTGCAAGCGGCGGCCCTGGACGACTTGCTCCGCACGTCCACTGCCATCTCCATCCATGCCCCGCTCACACCCGAGACGCGAGGGCTCATCGGCTCGCGCGAGCTCGCGCTCTTGCCCGCCGGCGCCTACGTCGTCAACGTCTCGCGGGCGGGGCTCGTGGACACGGGCGAGCTGCTGCAAGCGCTCGAGAGCGGGCACCTCGGCGGGGTCGCCCTCGATGTCCTCGACGTCGAGCCGCCCTCTGAGCGAGCGAAGGCGCCGAGCGCGCCACGACTCGTCGTCACTCCGCATGCGGGGTGGTACAGCGAGCGGGCGGAGGAGGAGGCGCACCGCCGCGCGGCCGAGTCGGTGCTCGACGTGCTCGAAGGCCGCCGCCCGCGGGACGCCGTGAATGAGGCCGGCGGCTGCTAGCGTCGCGCGCGATGCGCGACCGGCCGCACATCCTCGTCTTGATGGTCGATCAGCTCTCCGCGCTCTTCCTCCGCGCGTACGGCCACGCCGTCACGAAGACGCCGGCGATCGACGGTCTCGCGCAAGACGGCGTCGTCTTCGAGAACGCGTACACGCCGAGCCCGCTGTGCGCGCCGTCGCGGGCGTCCTTCATGACTGGGCTGCTGCCGACCCGGACTGGCGTGTACGACAACTCGGCCGAGTTCGCCTCCTCCATCCCGACCTTCGCGCACTACCTCCGGCTCGAGGGCTACCGAACCTGCCTGAGCGGGAAGATGCACTTCGTCGGCCCAGACCAGCTGCACGGATTCGAGGAGCGGCTCACGACCGATGTCTACCCCGGCGACTTTGGCTGGACCCCCGACTGGAGCCGGCCCGGCGAGCGCGTCGACTGGTGGTACCACAACATGACGTCCGTCAAGCAGGCTGGGATCGCCGAGGTGACGAACCAGCTCGAGTACGACGACGAGGTCGCCTTCCACGCCGTCCGCCGGCTGTACGACTACGCGCGTTACGAAGGCGACGACCCGCTTCTGCTCTGCGTCTCGTTCAGCCATCCTCACGATCCGTACGTCGCACGTCAGCGCCACTGGGATCTCTACACGGACGACGAGATCGACCTGCCCGCCGCACCGGCGCTGCCCCAGGAGCAACTCGACGCGCACAGCCGCCGCCTCTGGACCGACTGCGCGATCTGCGACACGGAGATCACCGAGAAGGACATCCGTGCGTCACGGCACGGCTACTACGCAAGCCTCTCGTACGTCGACGAGCGGATCGGAGAGGTGCTCGCGGCACTCGGCGCGTGCGCGCTCTCAGGCGACACGGTGGTGATCTTCACGTCCGACCACGGCGACTTCCTCGGAGAGCACGGGCTCTTCTACAAGATGTCGTTCCGCGAGCATTCCGCGCGCGTGCCCTTGATCGTCCATGCACCCGGACGCTTTGGCGCGCGTCGCGTGCGCGAGCCGGTGTCGCTTGCGGATCTGACTCCCACGCTCGCCGACCTCGCCCGCCCTGGTCTTTCCGACGAGCTCGCACTCCCCGTGGACGGGCGAAGCCTCGTCCCGCTGCTCGAGGGCGCCGCCGAGAACGTGAATGCGACCGTCGCCGGCGAGTACCTCGCGGAGAGCGCGCTCGCGCCGATGGTCATGCTCCGGCGGGACCGCTGGAAGCTCATCCACACGCCGAGCGATCCCGATCAGCTCTTCGACCTGGAGAGCGATCCGCTGGAGCTCGTCAACCTCGCCGACTCCACCGAGCACGCCTCGGTGCTGCGCGAGCTGCGCGAGGAGGTCGCAAGACGCTGGGACCTGGATGCGATCGAGCGTGACGTCCGCCAGAGCCAGCGCGCGCGACTCGCGGTCTTCCGCGCTCTCCAGCAGGGTGCGACGTACCCGTGGGACTTCCAGCCCTCGCGCGCCGCGTCCAAGCAGTACACGCGGAACACGATGGACGTCGCAGTGCGCGACCAGCAGTCACGGTTCCCACCACCGACGCCGTGAGAGCGGCCGTCTGCCGCGCTTTCGGGAGCCCACTCCAGATCGAGGACCTGCAGCTGGATCCACCGCAGGCAGGCGAGGTGAAGATCACCGTCGCCGCGTGCGCGATCTGCCATAGCGACATCCACCTCGCCGACGGCGCCTGGGGCGGGACCCTGCCGGCGGTCTACGGGCACGAGGCGGCCGGCGTCGTCGAAGAGGTCGGCCCCGACGTGGGGCGAGTCCGTCCCGGCGACCGCGTCGTCGTCAGTCTCCTCCGCTCCTGCGGCAGCTGCTTCTTCTGCACTCGTGACGAGCCGCATCTCTGCGAGGGCGAGTTCCCCGCCGATCGCGCGGGCAGGCTCCACACGCGGGACGGTGAGCCGGTCGTGCAGGCGATGCACACGGGTGCCTTCGCCGAGGCGATCGTTGCCCACGAGTCCCAGGTCGCCGTCGTCCCGCAGTCGCTGCCGTACGACGTCGCGTCGCTTCTCGGCTGCAGCGTCGTCACGGGACTCGGGGCCGTCCTCGACCGGGCGGGGGTGCCGGAGGGCTCGAGCGTGGTCGTCGTGGGTACCGGAGGCGTCGGACTGAACTGCGTGCAAGGCGCAGTAATCAGTGCCGCCGAGCCGATCTTCGCGTCGGACATCTCG
This sequence comes from Actinomycetota bacterium, assembly GCA_013697465.1. GTDB lineage: Bacteria > Actinomycetota > Thermoleophilia > Gaiellales > Gaiellaceae > GMQP-bins7. The sequence continues at coordinate 5,246 of JACCWU010000254.1, forward strand.
CCGGCGAAGCGCGACGCTGCCCTGCTCTTCGGCGCGACTCACGCCGTCGACCCGGCTTCCGGCGACCTTGCCGCCCAGGTACGCGCCCTCACCGGCGGGCGCGGCGCGGACTACGTGTTCGTCACCGTCGGCCGCGCGGACGCGATCGAGCAGGGCCTCACCTCCGTGCGCCGCGGCGGCACGCTCGTCGTCGTGGGGATGCCGCCCGCGGGAGAGTCGTTCGGCGTCGTCGCCGTCGACCTGGTCCACGACGACGTGCGCATCCTGGGGAGCAAGATGGGTTCCACCCGATTCGAGACCGCAGTCCCTCGAATCGTCGAGCTCTACGAGGAAGGGCGACTGAAGCTCGACGAGCTGATCACCGCCAGCTTCCCGCTCGAGGAGATCAACGAGGCGATCGCGGCAGCCCGGGACGGCGACACGCGACGGAACGTGATCGTCTTCGACGCGTGAAGATCGCCAGCGTCGAAAGCTTCGGCAATGCGGATGTCGCACTCGTTCGCGTGCGTACGGACGACGGCGCGGAGGGCTGGGGCCAGGTCGCTCCGTATCACGCGGACATCACCGCACACGTCCTGCATCGCCAGATCGCGCCGCACGCGCTCGGTCGCGATGCCGCGGATATCGAATCTCTCGCCGACCGGATCCCCGAACTCGAGCACAAGTTCCCGGGCTCGCACCTCTACCGCGCGCTCGCCGGTTTCGACACGGCGCTCTGGGACCTGCGCGGCAAGGTCCAGGGCAAGAGCGTCTCCAGCCTCCTCGGCGGAGACGCTCGCCGCTTTCGTGCCTACGCGTCGAGCATTCGGCGCGACATCACGCCCGAGCACGAGGCCGCGCGGCTCGTCGGTCTGCGCGAGCTCCACAGCTTCGACGCCTTCAAGGTGCGAATCGGCAAGGAGTGCGGCCACGACGAGGACGAGTGGCCCGGCCGCACGCAAGCGGTGATCGAGACAGTGCGTGGCGCGCTCGGTGACGACGCCGCGCTGCTCGTCGACGCCAACAGCTGCTACACGCCGGCCAAGGCGATCGAGGTCGGCCGGATGCTCGAGCAGCACGGCGTTACGCACTTCGAGGAGCCGTGCCCGTACTGGGAGCTCGAGTGGACACGCGAGGTGACGCACGCGCTGCAGCTCGACGTGGCGGGCGGGGAGCAGGACTGGGACCCGCGCGTCTGGCGGACGATGGTCGAGACCAGAGCCGTCGACGTCGTGCAGCCCGACGTCTGCTACGTCGGCGGTTTCACGAGGGCGCTGCGGGTGGCGTCGCTGGCGGAAGCGGAAGGCCTGCCGTGCACGCCCCACTCGGCGAACCACTCACTAGTGCTCGTCTTCGCACTGCACCTGCAGGCGGCAATTGGGAACCCCGGGCCCTACGTCGAATTCTCGATCGAGCCGGACGCTGACTACCCGTGGCAGGTCGGGATGTACGAGCCGCGGCCGGAGGTCGTCGAGGGGAAGGTCGCCCTCCCCGAGGGCCCGGGCTGGGGAGTCGAGTCTCATCCGAGTGGCTCGCGCGCACCGAGCACAGGATCAGCCGGCTCGACTGAGGTCGACGGCTTCACCTCCGGCGTTCACATGCAGCCTCCGGAGACGGCGACGACCGTGCGTGTCGAGGGCGGAACGACGCTAACCACCGACGGCCCGTTCGCAGAGATCAAGGAAGCGATCGGCGGTTACTGCTTCTCCGAGGCGAACGACCTCGATGCTGCGGTCGAGCTGGCCTCGCGAATCCCGGCGGCCAGCATGGGCGGCGCGGCGAGGTGCGCCCGCTCGTGGAGCGGTAGCGGAACGCCCGCCAGCCGCCCCGGTCACTTCCCGAAGCCGTCGAGAGCCGCCCGCGCCTCGTCCGTCTGCGCGAGCGCCGCATAGCCGATCCGCTCGACGAGCAGAGCGGCCTCGCGCGAGGACTCGCCCAGCGCGTCGATTGCCTCCTTCGTCAGCGACACGGCGAGGGGCGGCAGCTCCGCCAGGCGCGTCGCGAGTTCGACCGCGCGGTCGAGCGCCCCTCCTTCGGCGACGACCTCCGTGACGAGGCCGACGCGCAGCGCCTCGGCGGCATCGAGCCGCTCCCGCAGCAGTGCGAGCTCCTTTGCGCGGGCGGTGCCGAGCAGGCGCACGAGCTGGTGCGTCCCGCCCGAGCTCGGCAGGATGCCCAGGGAAACCTCGGGCAGACCGAAGACGGCCGTCTCGTCGGCGACGCGGAAGTCGGCCGCGAGCGCCAGCTCGAGCGCGCCACCGAGGCAGTAGCCGTGAATCGCGGCGAACGTGGGGATCGGGAGGCGGGCGAAGCGCTCGTAGACGGCGCCCGTATCGCGGTAGTAGGCCAGGATCGCGGCCACGTCACGGTCCTGGAACTCCGTCACGTCGGCGCCGGCCGAGAACGCACGCCCCTCCCCCGAAAGGACGAGCGCCCGGCTCGAGCGCACGGTGTCGTGATCGAGCGCGCTCCCCAGCGCCCGCTCCATGGCGGTCGAGATCGCGTTCAGCTTCTCCGGCCGGCGCAGGGTGAGGATGCTCACGTCACCCGCGCGGCGCACCTCTACGAGATCGCTCATCGGACGCATCGTCTCGCGAGTGCGGGTCTGTCCGCAAGTGCGAGAATCGCCGCCTATGAGCCTGGGTCTGTTCGAGCTCACCTCCGAGCAGCGCGAGATCCAGGCGCTCTGCCGCGACTTTGCCGAGCGCGAGATCCGCCCGATCTCGCTCGCGGTCGACGAGGCGGACACCGAGATGCCATGGGAGATCTGGCACAAAGCCGCGGCGCTCGGCCTGACCGCCTTCATGCTCCCGGAGCATCTCGGCGGCGGCGGCATGGAGGACTCCCTCACACAAGCGCTCGTACAGGAGGAGCTCTGCTGGGGATGCTCGGGCATCGGCAACCTCATCACGTCGAACGGCTTCTTCGCGAAGCCCGTGCTCGTGCTCGGGAACGAGGAACAGGCGCGACGCTGGGTGGAGCCGCTCACCGGCGAGCGCCCACCGCTCGGAGCGCTCGCGAGCACGGAGCCCGGAGTGGGCTCGGATGCGGCTGCGATGACGACGACCGCGACCCCGGTCGAAGGCGGCTACCGCCTGAGCGGACAGAAGAGCTGGATCTCGAGTGCCGGCCCGGCCGAGTACTACGTGGTCTTCGCGACCGTGGCGCCGGGCACCCGCGCGAAGGGCATCACCGCGTTCGTGCTCGAGAAGGGCGATCAGGGCTTCACCATCGGTCCGCCGATCAAGAAGATGGGCCAACGCGCGCTCCTGAACGCGGAGCTCTTCTTCGACGACTGCTTCGTGCCGGAGGATCGGCGCCTCGGGGAAGAGGGACAGGGCTTTCGCGGCCTCATGCGCACGTTCGACCTCTCGCGCATCACGCTCGGCGCCGCGGCCACCGGGCTCGCGCGAGCCGCGCTCGAGTATGCGACCGAGTACGCGAAGACGCGACAGCAGTTCGGCAAGCCGATCGCGGAGCACCAGGCGGTGGCCTTCCGACTCGCGGACATGGCCGTTCGCGTCGAGGCGTCGCGCCTCCTCGTCTGGCGGGCAGCGACGAAAGCCGACGCGGGCGAGGACGTCGGTCTCGAGGCGGCGATGGCCAAGCTGCACGCCTCGGAGGCGGCCATGTGGTGTACGTGGGCGGCCGTGCAGACCCTCGGCGGCTGGGGCTACTCGCGCGAGTATCCGGTGGAGAAGTGGATGCGCGACGCGAAGCTCGAAGAGATCGAGGAGGGCACCTCGGACATCCAGCGCCTCATCATCTCGCGCCGCCTGCTCGCGACGTGACGCGCGATCTTCGCGCCCTCTTCGCGCCCCGGTCGGTCGCCGTCGTCGGCGCGTCCGCGGATCCGTCCAAGTGGGGCAACGTCCTCGCTCGCGGCGCTCTGCGCGGTGCGCATCGGCGACCCGTGTACCTCGTGAACCGGGCGGGTGGGGAGATCCTCGGGGAGAGTGCCTACCTCTCGCTCGACGACCTGCCCGACCCTCCTGAGCTTGTGATCATAAGCGTCCCCGCAGCGGGGTACGAGCGGGCCGTCGAGGAGGCGCTCGGCGTAGGCGCGAAGGCGATCGTCGCGATCAGCGCGGGACTCGGCGAGCACGACGAGGAAGGGAAGCTCGTCGAGGAAGCCGCCGCGGCGCGCGTCCGTGCTGCCGGGGCTGTGATGCTCGGGCCTAACTGCCTCGGGGTCTTCGACGCTGGCGAGGAACTCGACCTCGGCTGGAGCGCGTTGCCCGCCGGTCCCGTCGCCCTCGTCTCACAGAGCGGCAACCTTGCGCTGGAGCTCGCACGGCTCGCGGTCGCGGCGGGACTCGGCTTCTCCCGCTTCGCCTCGCTCGGAAACCAGGCGGATCTCGTCGCCGCCGACCTGCTCGACGAGCTTGCGGCCCACGAGCCCTCGCGCGCGATTGCGCTCTACCTCGAGGACTTCCGCGACGGGCGCGCGTTCGTTGCAGCCGCCGCTCGCGCGGTTGCAGCGGGAACCCCGGTGATCCTGCTCAGCGGCGGTGTCACCGCAGCGAGCGCCCAGGCAGCGCGCTCGCATACGGGCGCCCTCGTCAGCGACGTTCGTGCGGTGCGCGCCGCCTGCGACGCCGCCGGAATCGTCCATGTCATCACCCCCAAGCAGCTCGTCGACGCCGCACAAGCGCTCCTGTCACGTGGACGGCCCCGGGGGCGAAGGGTGGCGGTGTACGCGGACGGCGGTGGTCACGGCGTGGTCGCGGCCGACGTGGTCGCCGCCGCGGGGCTCGAGGTAGCGCCGCTCTCGGAGTCGACGCGGGCAGCGCTCCATCTGCAGCTTCCGGACACGGCAAGCGTCGGCAATCCCGTCGACTTCGCCGGTGGCGGTGAGCGGGGGCTCGTCTCGTATGCGGACGTCGGCCGGCTCCTCCTCGAGTCGCGGGACGTCGACTCCGTGCTGCTGACCGGTTACTTCGGCGGGTACGGAGTGGACACCCCTGCGCTCGCCGACGAAGAGGTTGCGGCCGCGGGCTCGCTTGCGAGCGCGGCCGCCGACGCGAGCGGCACGCTCGTCGTGCACACGTCCTATCCGGACTCTCCGGCCGCAGCCGCCTTGCGCCGCGGCGGCGTGGCGGTCTACGGCGACGTGGAGTCGGCGGTCGCCGCTCTGGCGTTGCTCGCGGCCGAGGCCGGCCGACGCGTACCCGTCGCACCGGCTGAGTTGGATCTGCCGCCGCTCGAGGCTCCTGCTCCCGGCTACGCCGAGGCGCGCGTCTTCCTCGCGGCGGCCGGTGTGCCCGTGGCGCCGGCGCGTTCCGCGCGCACGCGGGAGGAGGCGCTCGCCGCCGCGGCCGAGCTCGGCTACCCCGTCGCGCTCAAAGCGGGAGAGCTTCTGCACAAGTCCGAAGCCTGCGGCGTGATGCTCGGTCTCGGGGACGAGAACGCGCTCGCAGAAGCCTTCGACGAGCTCAAAGCTCGTCTCGGCGCGCAGGTGCTCTCGGTCGAGCGCCTGGCTCCGGTTGCCGAGGGTGTGGAGCTGATCGTCGGGGCGAAGCGCGATCCACGCTTTGGCGCGGTCGTGCTCGTCGGTCTCGGCGGCGTGTACGCCGAGATCCTCGACGACGTCGCTGTTGCGCTGGCCCCGATCGACGACCGTCAGGCCGCGCGCCTCATCCGGTCGCTGCGAGGAGCACCGCTGCTCGAAGGAGCGCGCGGGCGCCCGCCGCTCGACATCGCGGCCGCCGCACACGCGGTAGCAGCCGTCTCGCGGGCGGCGGCCGCGTGCCCCCAGATTCTCGAGCTCGACGTCAATCCGCTGCTCGTCACCGAACGCGGCGCGCTGGGTCTCGACGCCCGCATCGTGCTCTTCTGATCGACGCGCTGAGTCTGCCCTGATGTGAACAGAAGCGCCGCGGTCGCGAAGCGGCCGCGCTTTAGGGATGTTCGCGCGATCGGAATCCGCGCGAGCGGATTCCGATC
>JACCWU010000259.1 GCA_013697465.1 Actinomycetota bacterium
GTCCGGGAGGTATCCGAAGCGCTTCAGATGCAGGTCGACCCGGACGCTCGCATCTGGCAGCTCTCGGTCGGGGAGCAGCAGCGAGTCGAGATCATCAAGGCGGTCTTCCGCGGCTCTCGCGTGCTCATCCTCGACGAGCCCACGGCTGTGCTCACCCCGCAGGAGGCGACGCAGCTCTTCAAGACGCTTCGGTTCATGGCTACCGAGGGGCATTCCGTGATCGTCATCACGCACAAGCTGCACGAGGTGATGGCGGTTGCTGACCGGATAACCGTGCTCCGCGGCGGCAGATCCGTCGAGACGGTGGCGACGACCGACGCAACGCTGCGCTCGCTGGCCGCGCTGATGGTCGGCCGGGAGGTGGACCTGGCTCGCGCGCATGAGCGGGAGCACAAGCCGGGTGACGAGGTCGTGCTCGAGCTCGGGGCCGTGTCCGCGCACGGTGACCGGGGAGGCGAGGCACTCAGAGGCGTCTCCTTGCGTCTGCGCTCAGGGGAGATCGTCGCCGTGGCCGGCGTTGCGGGAAATGGGCAACGCGAGCTGGCCGAGACGATCTCCGGCATGCGCATGCCGTCCGCGGGGACGATTCGCGTTGGCGCGCGCGTCCTCCGTCCGGGCGATCCGCGAGACGCGATCAGGGCCGCGATAGCGCACATACCCGAAGACCGGCTCGGGACAGGCCTCGCGCCCAGTCTCAGCATCGCACGGAACGCGTCGCTAAAGACGTACCGGTCGCCGCCGATCGCACGCGGGCCGTTTCTCGCCATGAGGCGTATGAGTGAGCTGGCTCGCGAGCTCATCCGACGCTACGACGTCAAGGCGCCGGGGCCTGAGACGCCGGCGCGGAACCTGTCGGGCGGCAACTTGCAGAAGCTCATGCTCGGGCGCGAGTTCCAGGGGAAGCCGCGGGTGCTGATCGCAGCCCAGCCGACTCGAGGACTCGACGTGATGGCGATCGAAACCGTGCACGCGTACCTGCGCGAGGCCGCGAGCGAAGGGATGGCCGTGCTCCTGATCAGCGAGGATCTCGACGAGGTCCTCGCGCTCGCGGACCGCGTGACCGTCATGTACGAAGGCGCGATCGTGGGCGAGCTCGACGCCGGTGTCGCGACGGTCGAGGAGATCGGCTTCCTGATGGCGGGAGGGCACGGGCCGTGATTCGGCTCGAGCGGCGGTTGGAGCAGCCCTGGTGGCTGTCGGTGGTCGTTCCGGTCGGCTCGCTCGCTGTGGCGTTCGCGGTCATGGCCGTCGTCCTCGCCGTGACCGGCCACGATCCGGGCGGCACCTACAACAAGATGCTCGACGCGGGCTTCACGGGTAACGGAGCTCTGTCCGCGACGCTCATCTCGGCGACCCCGATCCTCTTCACCGGGCTGGCCGCGGCTGCTGCTTTCCGCATGCAGCTCTTCAACATCGGCGCAGAGGGGCAGCTTTACCTGGGGGCGGTCGGCGGCTCGTGGATGGCGCTTCAGCTTGGCGACCACGACGTCGGCTCGACGGCCGTGTCCGTGCTCGCGATGTGTGTTGCGGCGGGAGTCCTGGGAGCTCTGTGGGCACTGATCCCGGCTGTGCTCCGTGCGTTCGCCAACACGAACGAGATCATCACGTCGCTGATGCTCAACTACGTGGCGGGCTACCTGATCACCTACCTGATCTTCGACAGCGCCTCCTACTGGCGCGACGTCTCGACGCTCCAGGCACGAGCGTTCCCCCAGGGAAAGCCGGTGCCGCCGGCCGCGGAGTGGTCGACGTTCGGGTCGAATCTCGTCGTCCCGCTCGGCTTGCTTATCGGGCTGGCCGTGGCTGCAGGGTTGTGGGTTCTCTACTCGCGTACTCGCTTCGGGTTCGAGGTGAGCGTCATTGCGGATTCACCGCGCGCGGCGCGCTACGCCGGCATGCGGACGCGCCGCAAGATTCTCGCGGTGATGGCGATCTCGGGCGGGATAGCGGGACTCGGCGGAGCCAGCCAGATCGGAGATTTCACGTACACACTCGATCCGACCGGGCTCCAGGGAGCCGCGTTCGGCTACACCGCGATCGTCGTCGCTGCGCTTGCTCGCTACAACGCGTTCGCCGTCTGCTTCGTGGCCGTGCTCCTCGGGGGGCTTCAGAACGCGGGGTTCACGCTGCAGGGGGTCGACTTCCCGTCAGGTTTGGTCGGCGTCCTGCAGGGGATCATCCTCTTCTGCGCTCTCGGCGGTGAGCTCCTCCTCCGCTACCGATTCCGCACCAGACGTCGTACGAGGAAGCCGGCCGGCGTTGGCCCGGCCTCGGAGTCTGCGCGGTGAGCATCAACGACAGCCTGCTGATCGTCGTTCTCGCCCAGGCGGTCCTGTATGGGACTCCCCTCCTCTTCGCGGCGCTGGGCGAGGTGCTCGCCGAGCGGTCGGGTGTGCTGAACCTCGGCGTCGAGGGCATGATGCTCTTCGGGGCGGCAGTCGGGTACTGGGTCTCACAGCGGGTGCCCGGGTCCGAGGCCTCGGTGCTTCTCCTGGCAGTCGGAGGGGCGGCTCTGGCCGGGGCGGCGATGGCGGCGATCCATGCGTTCCTCACGATTACGTTGCGGGCAAGTCAGATCGTTTCCGGCCTAGCCCTCACGATCTTCGCCGGCGGGCTCGGACTGTCGGCGTATTTCGGAACCGGGCTCAACCTTGCGGATCTCCCAGCGACCCATCAGTTCGGGTCCTTGGACGTGTTCGGGCTCGCGGACCTCTGGGTCTTCGGGCCGATCCTGTTCGATCAGTCCGCGCTCGTCTATGGATCGTGGGTGCTGACGCTCTTCATCGCGCTGTACCTGGGGCGGACGCGATGGGGACTGAACGTGCGCGCAGTCGGCGAGGCGCCGGCGTCAGCGGATGCGATGGGCATAAACGTCACGCTCTATCGCTACGTCCACGTCCTGGCCGGGGGTGCGCTGGCGGGTGTCGGGGGCGCGTGCTTCAGCCTGTCGATCACGCCTAGCTGGGTCGCCGGCGACGCGCTGGTCAGCGGAGCGGGCTGGATAGCGATCGCGCTCGTGATCTTCGCCTTCTGGCGGCCAGAGCTCTGTCTTGTCGGGGCGTACCTGTTCGGGGGCCTGTCCGCTCTCCCGTTCGCGCTCCAGGCTCACGACGTGAACATCACTCCCGAGCTCCTCTATTCGCTGCCTTACGTGATGACGATCGTCGTGCTCGTCATCGTGTCGACCGGGTTCGCGAAGCGCCGCCTCGGTGCTCCCGCCGCGCTCGGGATCCCCTACGTGCGGGAAGAGCGGTAAAACGGGAGCCGCATGGACGTTCTGACTCCCGACTCGCTCGCCGAGGCGCTGCGCATGAAGGCGGAGCACCCGGACGCCGTTCCGATCCAGGGCGGGACGGACGTGATGATCGCGCTCAACTTCGACCGAGAGCGCCCCGACGTCCTCCTGAACCTGAACGAGGTGGCCGAGCTGCGCGGCTTCGGCCGCGACGACGGCATGTTGCGGCTCGGCGCCGGGCTGACCTACACGGAGGCGATGCGGGATCCGCTCTCGGGCGAGCTACGCGCCCTGGCCGAGGCCTCGCGCACGGTCGGCTCGCCGCAGATCCGAAACCGCGGCACGATCGGTGGGAACCTCGGAACCGCTTCGCCGGCGGGAGATGCGCTTCCGCCTCTCCTCGTCGAGGGGGCCGAGGTCGAGCTCGCGAGCGTCCGGGGTGCTCGGACGCTTCCGCTCGAGAGCTTCGTGATCGGGGTCAAGCGAAACGCGCTCGAGCCGGACGAGCTGATCGTCGCCGTGCTCGTGCAGCCGAGCGGGCAGC
>JACCWU010000267.1 GCA_013697465.1 Actinomycetota bacterium
GCTGAGGATCGTCCGCGAGGAGCTCGATCCCCACGCCTGGTACACGTCGTAGGTCGCGCGCCAGGCGAAGCCTCCGCAGCGAACGCGCCGAATCACGTGTCCCACGCGACGTCGAGTGTGGAGTAGCCGCGGAAGAGCAGCAGCGGCTCTCGGTGGAGGGATTGCCCTTCGACGAGCCGTAGGTTCGGCAGTCGATCGCCGAGGACCTCGAATGCGACGCGCGCTTCGAGCCGCGCGAGCGAGGCTCCGATGCAGAAGTGGATGCCTCGACCGAATGCGAGCGATGGCGCTTCCTTCGGCCGATCGATGCGGAACTCTTCGGCATGGGAGAAGCGGCCTTCGTCATGGTTGGCGGAGGTATAGAGCAGGAAGAGCTTCGTATTCGCGGGGATGCGCACCCCACCCACCTCGGTCGCACACGTGGTGGTCCTGATCATTCCGTGAATCGAGGAGTCGAGCCGGAGAACCTCGTCGATCGCGCGGGGCAACAGCTCCGCGTCACCGAGGACCGACACCCACAGGCCAGGTCGATCGAGGAGGAGCCGGAGGCCGTTGCCGATCAGGTTGGAGGTTGTCTCGTGCCCGGCGAGGATGAAGCCGGGAATGAGCGCGACCAGCTCGTCGCGGGTCAGCGGTTCGTGGCCGAGATCGTTTGGTGCCATCAGACGGCTCAACAGGTCGTCACCCGGGTCCGCGCGCCGCCGGTCCACGAGGCCTTCGCAGTAGTCCTGGAAGGCGACGATTCCCCGCGCGGCTTCGAGGAGCCGCTCGGTCGGCAACGTCTGCGCACCCCACTGCCACGCAGCGATGTCCTCGCACCATCGGCGGCACGCTTCGAGGTCGTCGCGAGGGACCCCGAGCACATGGAGGATCACGGTAAGAGGGAACGGAAACGCGAAGCGAGAGAGGATCTCGACCCGACCGTCGAGCACGAAATCGTCGACGAGCTCCTGCGCGAACGAGCGGATCGCAGGTTCCAACGGTGTGATCGCACCGGGGACGAACCCCTGGTTCATCAGCTCACGAAGACGCGTGTGCTCCGGCGGATCTGTGTTGATCGGCCGGAGTGGGTGGCGATAGCGCGCCAGCGCGGCAACGACCTCCGGCGGCATGTCGGGCCGGCTCGGGATCATGTCGCGCGACGAGAACGTCTGCGGATCGCGCAGGATCCGCACGATGTCGTCATAACGGGTCACGAACCACATCCCGACCTCAGGAGAGAAGAAGACTGGTTCCTCCCTGCGGGCTTGTGCGTAGAACGGGTACGGGTCGTCGAGATGAGTGCCGAACGGGTCGAACTGCTCCCCGAGGCTCGGGCAAGTGCTCTGGGCGTCCGCCCCCGCGGTGCGGTCGACCGGGGACGACATGTTCATGCCACCCCGCGTGCTTCGAGCTCGCTGATCTCGGCGGGTGAGTAGCCGGCCTCGGTCAGGATCTCCTGGCGATGCTCACCCAAGCGGGGGATGCGCCGAGGCTGGTCCGCGTCCGAGAGCGGGAAACGAATGATCGGAAGCGATCCGACCTCGGATTCGGCGTCGACGACCATCCGTCGCGCGTCGAGTTGTGGGTGCGACACCACCTCCGAAATCGTCCGGACCCGGCCGTTCGCCAACCCGGCGGCCGCAAGCCGTTGCAACCACTCATCACTCGGGCGTGTCGCGATGACCCCTTCGACTGCTCGTTCGATGTCATCGCGATGGTTGCGACGGTCGGCGATCGAGGCGAAGCGAGAATCATCGAGCCACTCGGGACGCTCGACGACTTCTATGCAGAACCGTCGCCAATCGTCGGGGCGCGCGACGACGAGGTTCACGTACTCGCCGTCGGCCGCCAGATACGGCCCGTACGGAGCGATGTACTGATGACGCATTCCCGAGCGCGGAGGCTCAATCCCGGTGTGCCACTGGTGCTGCGGGTAGTAGCCAAGCCACAGCAGCGTCGAATCGAACATCGACACATCGAGGTACCGACCGAGGCCGGTCTGGGTGCGTTCGTACAACGCCGTCGTGACGCCGATGGCCGCGTTGGACCCCCCAATGAGGTCAGTGACGGGGATCCCGACCTTGGCCGGCGCGTCCGGAGCGCCATTGGTAAGGAGGATGCCGGCTTCGCCCTGGATCAGCAGATCATACGCCTTGGTGTCGCGCCAAGGACCGGTCTGCCCATAGCCGGAGAGGCTGCAGTAGACCAACCCCGGGTTGTCCGGTCGAAGATCCTCGTCCGCGAGCCCGAGGCGTGCGACCACTCCCGGCGCGAAGTTCTCGAGAAAGACGTCGGCCGTACGAGCGAGCCGCCCGACGACCTCGCGACCCTCGGATGTGGACATGTCGACGGCGAGGTCGCGCTTGTTCGCGTTGACCCACACGAATCCGGTCGAGAGGCCACGAACCGCGCTGTCCCACCCGCGGACGACGTCGCCCGCGCCGGGACGTTCGATCTTGACGACGTCGGCACCCATCTCGGAGAGGACGAACGAGCAGTACGGCATCGCGACGGCTTGCTCGAGCGCGACGACCTTGACTCCCGAAAGCGGTCCTCGTTGCACGACAAGCCTGCGCCTATGGCTCGATCTCGGGGAAGAGTCGCTGACTCGGTGCCGCGGCGCGCGTCCAGACCATCACCGAGCGTCGATAGCGAATGACGAGCTTGCCATCCTGGTTGTAGCCGCGCGTCTCCACCTTCACGATGCCTTGCCCGGGCCGCGACTTCGAGGCGCGGGTCTCGATGACCTCGCTCTCGGAGTAGAGCGTGTCACCCGCGAAGACCGGGTGGGGGAGGGTGATCTCGTCCCAGCCCAGGGCGAAGCCGTTCTCGCTGACGTCGGCGACTCCCATCCCGGCAACGATGGAAAGCGTGAGCGCGCTGTTGACGAGCGGCTGCCCCCACTCGGTGCGCGACGCGTAGTCGCGGTTGAAGTGGATCTGATTCGTGTTGTTCGTCAGCAGGGTGAACTGCGTGTTGTCGGCTTCTGTGACCGTTCGTCCGTATCGACACCGGTAGACGTCGCCGACTTCGAAGTCCTCGAAGAAGCGGCCTTCCCAGCCCGGCTTCAAAGTGCCCACGTCAGGCTCTCACTCCCTGACGGTCGAGCTCGAGGATCCGCTGTGCTCGGAGCACGATCGGGAGGTCGACGAGCTGACCGCCGACGGCCACCGAGCCATCACCACGTGCTCGCGCTTCGTCGAACGCGTCGACGACCTTCCGGGCGTAGTCGAGCTCGTCCGGCGTCGGACTGAAGATCCTGTTGATCAGCTCGACTTGGCGCGGGTTGAACGTGGACTTCGCGTCGAACCCGAGGCGGCGTGACTGGAGGATGTCGCGCTCGAGGCCCTCCAGGTCGTCGAGGTTCGGGAAAACTCCGTCGATGGACAGGATGCGCGCTGCGGCAGCGGCGACGACGATCGCCGAGCGTGCATAGAGGAGGTCTCGCGCCTCGCCCTCGCGCTGTGCCCCCAGCCCGAGATCGAGGGCGTAGTCCTCGGCGCCGAACATGAGCGCCAACATCCGGGGGTGCGCGGCTGCGATCGCGGGCGCCGCGAGCAATGCCGCGGCACTCTCGATCGCGGCCACGATGCGGAGCTTGCCTTCAGCGATCCCCGCTTTCGCTTCGGACTCGCTC
>JACCWU010000294.1 GCA_013697465.1 Actinomycetota bacterium
CTGCTCGCGCTCGTCATGGCGTTCGCAGGGGTGGAGAAGACACGGGAGCTCTATCGCATCGCAGTTCGGGAGTCCTACCGCTTCTACTCCTTCGGCGATGCGATGCTCGTTCTCTAAAACTCCGCCGTCTCCTCGGCGACCGGCTCACTTTCGGCACGATCTCGTCTCCCATGCTCCAGCATTTCCACGATACGCTCGAAGCGGGAGGAGGCGCGGGGTGGCCCCCGAGGCGCCGGTGTCGCGCCGAGACGTGGGTCGCCGGTGCCCGAGGTCGACGCTACTGAGCGCCTTCACGCTCACTGCCACCGACGGTGACGCCCGCGCGGGTGTGCTGAGGACCGCCCACGGCGAGATACGCACGCCCGCGTTCATGCCTGTGGGCACCAAGGCCACCGTGAAAGGGCTCCATCCCGACGAGGTGCGCGAGCTCGGCGCGGCGGTCGTGCTCGCGAACTCGTACCACCTTCACTTCCGGCCGGGGGAGGACGTCGTCGAGGGGCTCGGTGGCCTGCACGCGTTCTCGGGTTGGAACGGCCCGATCCTCACGGATTCCGGTGGCTTCCAGATCTTCTCCCTGCGCGACACGATCCTCGAGCTCGACGACGACGGTGTCGCGTTCCGCTCGGTGTACGACGGCGCATCTGCTCGATTCAGTCCCGAGAGCGTGTCCGAGATACAGCGCAGGCTGGGCTCCGACATCGCAATGTGTCTCGACGTCTGCCCACCGGCCGATTCGACCCGCGCCGAGCTCGAGCGCGCCGTCCGGCTGACCACGTCGTGGGCGCGGCGACAGGTGGAGGCGCCGCTCGCTCCCGGACAGCTCCGTTTCGGGATCGCACAAGGCAGCACCGATCCAGAGCTTCGACGGCAATCCATCGAGGAGATCTCCGCGCTCTCGTTCGACGGCTACGCGCTCGGCGGGCTCGCGGTCGGCGAGTCTCGGGAGGAGATGCTCGACTGCGTCGCCTGGTCGACACCTCTCCTCGCAGTCGACAAGCCCCGCTACTTCATGGGCATCGGCGACCCGGTCGGCATTCTCGAAGTCGTCGCCCGCGGCGTGGACATGTTCGACTGCGTCCTTCCGACGCGCACGGCGCGCACGGGCTCCGCACTCACCTGGGAGGGGCGGCTCAACCTCCGCAATGCCCGGTTCGCGACCGACTCCCGCCCGCTCGACGAGGGTTGCGAGTGCCCGGCGTGCACGCGTTTCTCGAGGGGATACATCCGTCACCTCGTCACGCAGTCCGAGATCCTGGGGTTGCGACTCCTGAGTCTGCATAATCTCTGGTTCGTACTCGACCTGACCGCACGCGCGCGCGCCGCGATCGACCGCGGGACGTTCTCTTCGTTTCGAGAGGACGCGCTGTCCCGGCTCGCCCGCGGGCCCGAGGAGGAACCGTGAGCTTTCTGATCTTGATGGCGCTGATGCTCGTCGTCCTGTACGTGTTGATGATCCGACCGCAACGCAAGCGCCAGCAAGATCATCAGGTGATGATCGACGGCGCAGGAGTCGGCGAGGATGTCCTCACGACGGGTGGGATCTACGGGACCGTCACCCAGTCCGAGGGAGACGACCTGGTGGTGGAGATCGCGGACGGGGTGACGGTCCACATGACTCGCCGTGGGATCGCGGCCGTGCTGCCACCCGAGGAGGAAGACGAACCAGAAGCCGAATTGGAGTCCGACGAGATCGTCGACGTGGACGACGCGGAAGAGCTGGATGCCGAAGGCGATGAATCTCCGGTTACGGGAGAGGAAGAACCGGTTACGAGCCAGTACGACCAGGACTCGTGGTCCAGCGAACGCCGCTAACGTGAGCCGCCGCTCGTGAATCGTCGCTCGTCCTTCTTCGTTATCGGCCTGCTCGTCGCGGCACTCGTCGGTGTCGCGTTGCTGGCCGTCCCGGGCTCGCCGATCCGGCAGAAGCCCACCCTGGGCCTGGATCTGCAGGGCGGTCTCGAGGTCACCCTGCAGGCGGTGCCGCCGCCGAATCGCGACCTGACCGCGGACGACCTCGACCGCTCGGTCGAGATCATGCGGAGCCGCGTGGACAAGCTCGGCGTGACCGAGCCGGAGATCCGCAAGCAGGGCGACAACCAGATCGTGATCCAGCTCCCCGGGGTCAGCGATCCCCAGGCCGCCGCGGACATCATCGGCAAGACGGCTCAGCTCGAGCTCTACGACCTCGAGACGTCGCTCGTCGGCCCGTCCGTCTCCATTCGCGGCGAACCGCAGGAGTATGGGTCTCTCTACGAGCTCCTAAGGCGTGTTCAGGCACAGGCGGCGGACGACACGTCCACCGCGTATTACGTTTTCGACAAGAAGACGAAGCGGCTCGTGGACGGGCCGTTCGACAACGAGGATCAGGCGGTCAAGGTCCGAAGCAAGCGTCCGGAACGCCGTGAGATCTTCGCGGTGCCCGACGGCATGGTCGTCGTCACCTGCGGACAGAACGCGGTCTTCTGCCCCGGAGCGCAGGGAGCAGGCGTCGCGGCGGACAGGACCTACTACTACCTCTTCGAGTACGACCCGCCGAACGTGCCGCAGATGACGGGCGAGGATCTGAAGCTCTCGGGGACGCGGGCCGACTTCGACACCACCCCTGGGGGCGGCGGGCGGCCGATCGTGACCATGGAGTTCACGGGCCGAGGCGCCGACCGCTTCGAGAAGATCACCCGCGACGAGTGGATCCGCGGAAAGCTCCGCGGAGCGCCGCAGCACTTCGCGATCGTGCTCGACCGGGAGATCCGGACGTTCCCGCAGATCGACTACACGGACAGCTCGCTTTCCGGAGGCATCGGCGGTGGGCGGGCTCAGATCGAGGGTCTAGAGTCGCTCGGCGAGGCGAAAGACATTGCGATCGTCCTCCAGACGGGAGCGCTCCCGGTCAATTTCGAGACGCTCGACCGGACCGACATCTCGGCGACGCTGGGGAAGGACTCGCTCAACGAGGCGCGGCGCGCGGCGCTCGGGGGCCTCCTGCTCGTGGCGATCTTCCTACTCGTCTTCTATCGGTTCCTCGGCCTCGTCGCGGTTGCCGGGCTCGGTATCTACGCGGCCTTCCTGTATGCGACGATCCTGCTCTTCAACGTGACGCTGACCTTGCCGGGATTCGCCGGCCTCGTGCTCACGTTCGGGGTGGCGGCGGACGCGAACATCGTCATCTTCGAGCGCATCAAGGAAGAGGTGCGTGCCGGCCGATCCGTGCGCGCCGCGATCGCACAGGGCTACAAGAAGGGATTCGCGACGATCGTCGATGCGAACGTCGTGACGGCGATAACGGCAATGGTCCTTTTCGCGGTCGCGACGGCAAGCGTGCGCGGCTTCGCACTCATGCTCCTCATCGGCACGGCTCTGTCGATGCTGACCGCGGTCCTCGCGACGCGGGCGATTCTCGCGCTGCTCGGCGGCTTCGGCTGGCTCGAGAACCCGCGCTTCATGGGGGCGACCGGGCAAGGGGTTCCCAAGTGGCTCCGGGTCGACTACATCGGGAAACGGAACATCTGGTACGCGATCTCCGGGGTCGTCGTCGTGCTCTCGGTCTTCGCGATCGGGGTCAAGCAGCTGAACCTGGGCATCGACTTCGAGGGCGGAACCCAGATCACGTTCAGGACTCCCCAGGCCACCGCGCTCGACACTGTCCGCGAGGAGGCCGCGCAAATCGGGCAGGCGGGGGCCGTCATCCAGGGCCGCGGGGACTCGGTCGACGACAAGTACACGAGCTTCCAGATCCGCACCGAGTCGCTCACGACCGGCGAGCAGAACGATCTCCAGGACGGCCTCGCCGACGCGGTCGGGGCGACGGCGTTCGGGGCGAAGAACGTCTCGGAGAGCTTCGGCCGCCAGATCGCGAACTCGGCGATCTTCGCGATCCTCGCAAGTTTGTTCCTGATCGTCCTGTACATCTCGGCCAGGTTCCAGTGGAAATACTCGGTCGGCGTTCTCGTCGCGCTCGCTCACGACCTCGTGATCACCGTCGGCATCTACGCGCTGACAGGGAAGGAAGTGTCCACGGCGACCGTCGCGGCGGTCCTGACCGTGCTCGGTTATTCGATCTACGACACGATCATCGTCTTCGACCGTATCCGCGAGAACGTCCCGCTCATGCGACGAGCGTCGTTTCGCGTGATCGGAAACGTGTCGCTCTGGGAAGTGCTGCCCCGCTCGCTCGCAACGACGTTCATCACCTTGCTGCCAATCGCGGCGCTGTACGCGTTCGGAGGGGACACGCTCAAGGACTTCGCCTTCGCGCTGCTCGTCGGCATCGGCTCGGGCGCGTACTCCTCGATCTTCCTGGCTGCGCCCTTGCTCGCGATGCTCAAGCAGCGCGAGCCCGAGTTCGCGCGCCGTCGCGACGATCTCGGCGCCCTCGAGGGCGTCACCACGGTGGGCGGCGCTCTCCTCGACGAGACCGAGGACGCCGAAGACTCGTACGACGGAGGCGATACGGGTGGTCCGGCCGTGAGG
>JACCWU010000205.1 GCA_013697465.1 Actinomycetota bacterium
GGTCGAGACCTCGAGCAGCGGGGCTTCGTGCGGCATCGAGACGACGGTCGGCCAGAGGATCGGTCTCTTCCTCGGGCGCGAGGCTGGCAGGTGGTCTGGAAACCTTTGTGCGCAGGTCGCCGGCGAGGATCTCTTGGCGGCCGCGGCGCTCCCCGCTCCGAACGGGCGGGGCGACGTGGCGATCCTCGTGGGAGGGCGCTTCGGGCCGGGAAGGACGCTCGCTCTTGACGCCCAGGGCCGCACGCTGGCCTACGGCATGGGCGCGGGAAGGCTTTCAGCGTTTTCCGTTTGCCCAGGCGGCAGCCGCGTCGCCGAGATCGCCCAGCTTGGCAGCCGCTACACACTCACTCTCCGCGAGCTGTCCACTCTGCGGCTCATCCGTCAGCAACGGCTCGAACTCTCGTACCCAAGCTCGCTCCGCTGTCAGAGCGCGAGCGGCGAGCAACTCGTCGTCTTCTCAGGGAGCGGCCCTGACCTCGAGAGACGTGCCCGGCTCGTGCGGATTACACCGGGGAGCACGACGACGATCTGGCGCGGGACATCGTGGCATGCGGCGCTCGCCGTTCGGTACGCGTATGTCACCGAGGTGGGCGGCAGCCTACTCGCCGTCGACCTGCGCACGCGAGCGGTGAAGAAGCTTGCACCGACGACCGGCGGAGCGCACTATCTCACGCCCAATCCTGCGCGAACACGGTTCGCGAGCCTCGCCTTCACCGAAGGAGTGGGTCGACCACGGCTCGTCATCGTCGATACTCGACGGCGTCCTGCGTCGGTGCGCGTGGTGCCGCTGACGAACGCCACGGGAGACGTTCTCTGGCTCGCTCGGGGTCGGCTGGCGCTCCTTCAGAACCCAACGGCGTTGGTCTTCGACTCCGAGCTGCGAGTCGTCTCGCGCTTTCGTTGGCAGGCAGAAGACGGGACGCTCGTCGGCCCAACCGCGTTCGGCGTGCGCGGAAACGGCCGCCTCGTGTCAGCCCAGCTCCCATCCGGTCCGACTCGTCCTATCCGTCGCCTGCCCGGACGACCCCACCTCATCGTCTCGGCAGCGAACTCGAGTTAGCGGCGGCCGAAGGAATGCGGCCGCGGGAGCGACTCCCAGACCGTGTCGCTTTCGGCGACCGAGCGGGCGAGCGGCCCGAGCGACTCGATCCGGGAGACGAGGATGTTGCGGTTCTCCCCGATACGCTCGTAGCGGCCGCGGGCGAGGACGAGCGGCTCGGCACGCACTGCCGCGCGGTGCTTCTCGTAGACCGGCGGCGGCACGATCAGGTTGATCTGTCCGTGCTCGTCCTCGAGGAGCATGAAGACGATTCCGTGCGCGGTCGACGGGCGCTGACGCGCAACGGTCATGCCGGCGATCGTGACCTGCAGCCCGTGAGCCGTCTCCAGGAGGTCAGCGCTCGAGAGCGTCCCGTCCGGGAGATGCGCGCGAAGGAGCGCGAGCGGATGCGTCCCGACCGAGAGCCCGGTGTGGTGGTAGTCCGCGAGCATGCGTTCCCAGCGCGTCAGGTCGCGAAGCGCGGGCGTGGCGGCGGTCGGGTCGAGCGTGAGCGGTAGCTGCTTCGCCTTCCCGCCGGTCCCCGGCACCGACTGCGGCCGGAAGACGAGCCCGAGCTCCCACAGGAGCTCACGGCGCGGCTGCCCGAAGCCGTCGCAGGCACCGCCCTTGACGAGCGCTTCGAGCCCGTCTTGAGAGATCCGCCCGCGGCGCGCGAGATCCGAGACGTCGCGGAACGGCCCGTTTGCGTCGCGCTCCGCGACGAGCGCCTCCGTCTCATCCTTCCCCACCGATGCGACGTAGTCGAGACCGATGCGTACCGCCCCGCCTTGTAACTGGTCGTTACAAGGCTCTTCTCGTCCAGGAACCAACTCGAGGACACACTTGGCCTCGCTCAGATTGATGTCCACCGGGCGCACCTCCACCCCCCGCTGCTGCGCGTCGCGCACGAGCGTCGCGGGCGGGTAGAAGCCCATCGGCTGCTCGTTGAGGAGCGCGCACAGGAACTCCGCGGGGTGGTGCCGGCGCAGCCACTGCGACTGGTAGGCGAGGAGCCCGAACGCGGCAGCGTGCGATTTCGGGAAGCCGAACCCGGAGAAGCCGACGAGCTTGTCGAAGACACCGTTTGCGGTGTCCGCGTCCACATCGTTCCGCTCAGCACCCTCGATGAACCGCCCGCGGTACGCCTCGAGCGCGTCATGGCTCCGCTTGCGGCTCATCGCGCGGCGCAGCCCCTCCGCGTCTCCGACCGAGAAGCCCGCGAGCGTCATAGCCACCTCGAGCACCTGGTCCTGGAAGACGACGACTCCGTAGGTCGAGCGAAGCGGCTTGCGCAAGAGCTCATGGTCGACTGGCGGCACATAGGCTGGGTCGACCCGGAGCTGCTCGCGTGCGTCGATGTAGGGAT
>JACCWU010000320.1 GCA_013697465.1 Actinomycetota bacterium
GCACGGCGAGCGCCTCGCGGACCTCGGTCTCGTCCAGCCACGACTCACCGAGGTGAGCGTCAAGGCGGCCGTGCTGCCGTTCGCGCGCTTTCCCGGCGCCGATCCCGTGCTCGGCCCCGAGATGCGGTCGACGGGCGAGGTCATGGCGAGCGCGGTGGATTTGCCGACCGCGTTGGCGAAGGCCGAGCGTGCCGCCGGTCGTCCGCTGCCGACCTCCGGGACGGCGTTCCTCTCCGTGCGCGACGAGGACAAGCCCGCCGCGGTTCCGGTTGCTGCGGCTCTGGCGGGGCTCGGCTTCACCCTCGTCGCCACCGAAGGAACGGGGCGCACTCTGCGAGCCGCAGGTCTCGAGGTGGAGGACGTGGCGAAGGTGGCCGATGCCGGAGTGGGCGGGGAGACCGTGGTCGACCTTGTGCGCCGCGGGCACTGCGACCTGATCGTGAACACGCCCCAGGGGAGCGGCGCACGGGCTGACGGCTACCTCATCCGCGAGGCCGCGCTCGTCGCGCGCGTGCCGTGTGTGACGACGATCTCGGGCGCGGCCGCGGCCGTGCACGCGATCGCGAACGCACGTGCCGAGTCGGCGCTGTCGCTGCAAGAGCGAATCGCGAGCGGGGTATGACTGCGCTTGGTACAGCGATGGCTAGTGACGATCTGTCACTTGGCGGGGCCGGTGTCCGGCGCGAGCGACTCGCGGCGGTCAGCAGCGAACGGGTTGGGCCGTACACGCTCCTCCGGCTCGAGCGGGGTGGACTCGACCCGGGTATCCCTGGCCAGTTCTTCATGCTCGAGGCGCCCGGGCGGCTGCTCCCACGTCCCATGAGCCTCTGCCTCGCTCCTCCCGGCGAGCTCGCGTTTCTGATCGACCCGATCGGAGCCGGAACACGCGCGCTCTGCGATCTCGCCGTGGCGGATGCAATCCACGTGCTCGGTCCGCTCGGAAACGGGTTCGATCTCTCGGTGACGCGACCGCTGCTCGTCGGAGGTGGAATCGGCATCGCTCCACTTCCGTATCTCTCTGAGGCACTGGGCGGCCCTCCCTCGCTCCTCGGATTCCGGACCGAGCGTCACGCCGAGGCCGCGTCCCTCCTTCCGGGCGCCGAGGTTGTCGTCGAGCCGCGGCTTGTCACCGAGCTGCTGCCGGAGGACCCCGGCGACGTGCTCGCCTGCGGGCCCGAGCCGATGCTCGAGGCGATTCGGAACCGCGCTCCAGGCGCCCAGCTCGCCTCCGAGGCGCCGATGGCCTGCGGCTACGGCGCGTGCTACGGCTGCGTCGTCGAGATCGACGGGCGGTACGAGCGGCTGTGCGTTGCGGGACCAGTCCTTTCCGACTCTGCAGGAAAGGACTAGAACCGGGATGGAGCCCACCTCGATCCTCAACGCCAGCGGGTGTCTCGACGCTCTCGTTGCTCCCGGCGTCGCCCGGAGCCTCGACGCGTTCGTGACGAAGACCGTGACCCCGCTTCCGCGGGAGGGCAACCCTCCGCCACGGTTTATCGAGACCGAGGCCGGGATGCTGAACTCGATCGGCCTCCAGAACCCCGGAATCGAGGGATTCGTGCGGGATCACCTACCGCCGCTCGCCGAGCTCGGCGTGCCGATCTGGGTCTCGGTAGGCGGTTTCTCCGCGTCGGACTATGCGAGCGTGTGTGCGCTTCTCGACGATTGCGAGGCCGTTGCGACCGTCGAGTTGAACCTGTCCTGCCCAAATGTGGAGGAAGCGCCGGAGACGGCCGCCGAGCTTGCGCACGCAGCGCGAGGCGCGACGAGCAAGCCCCTGTACGCGAAGCTCTCACCTGCGACGTGGGACATCGCGGAGACGGCCAGGGCGGTTGCCGATGCAGGTGTGGACGGTCTCTCGCTCGTGAACACGATCCGGGGTCTCGCACTCGACCCGCAAACGCTCCGGCCGGGCCTTGGTCGCGATGTCGGCGGGTATTCAGGGCCTGCCCTGCGCCCGATTGCGCTCGCGTGCGTTTGGGCGTGCGCTGCGGCCGTCGACCTGACGATCGTCGGCATGGGGGGAGTCGCAAGCGGGCGCGACGCCCTCGACTTCACCGCCGCGGGCGCGAGTGCCGTCGCGCTCGGAACGATCCTCTTCTCCGACCCGGCTGCGCCGGCCAGAGTGCGGGCAGAGCTGGGGGTGGAGTCGATCGACCGAGGCTTCGGATCCCCCGCTGCTATTCGCGGCATCGCGCGCAAAGAGGCGACGTCGGCTGTCGCGTCAGCTGAATAGACAACGCAAAAAGACCTGCAAATGGCGGAAAACGGTTCCGCTTGACCCTGAGTGCGATCTTGGTAGACTCGTCCGGCTCATGGTCACCTCGAAGACGCACGCGCAAGCGCCCGCCCGTTCACTCGACCAGCGGATGGAAGCGCTCCAGCGGGCGAACGACGTGCGTGTTCAACGAGCGCAGCTCAAGCGGGACCTGAAGGCGGGCCAGGCGCACATCGAGGCCATCCTTCTGCAACCCCCCGAGTTCGTGTCGACCGCCAAGGTCTTCGACATGCTCATGGCCGTTCCGAAGTTCGGCCGGGTCAAAGCCGCGCGCCTGCTGAATCAATGCCGGATCAGCCAGTCCAAGACCGTGGGGGGCCTGTCCGAGCGTCAGCGCACCGAGCTCGTCGACCTTTTCAACCACCGGTCCTAAGGCCGTGATGTGAAAACGGCGCGGCGCGGCCGCGAAGCGGACGCCACTTTAGGGATTTACGCGCGAGCGGAATACAGCGCTAGCGGATTCCGCTCTTGCGCCAAGCAGACGGGTTTTGCGCGAACAGAATCCGCGCGAGCGGATTCTGTTCTTGCGCACTAGAGACCGGCGGTGCCTTCGCGGCCCGTCCTCGTCGTCACGGGGCCGTCGGGCGCCGGCAAGGGAACGCTCATCAAGGGCCTCGTCGAGCGCATTCCCGCGCTCGAGGTCGCGGTCTCGGCGACGACTCGTCCGCAGCGACCCGGCGAGGTCGACGGTCGCGAGTACTGGTTTCTGAGCGACCCGG
>JACCWU010000011.1 GCA_013697465.1 Actinomycetota bacterium
CGTCCTTGGTGCGGATGAACCGCTTGCGAATGGGCTCGTTGACAACGAGCCCACGACCCTTAGCTACATCGCCAAACTCGTCGGGGGCGAGGCCGCGCATCGGCCCCGGCCTAGTTCAGGGCTTCTAGCGCATAGATGTGCGTTTGCATCGAGTACGCCGTCGCGAGCGACCATATGCCCGTGAACTGGAAGAACTGCGCGGCCGTCATGTCCCAGGTGACCGCGGCTGGTGTGGCCGAGCCCGCCGAGCCCGCGAACGCGAGTGCTTCGAGCGCGCCCGTGTTTTTCACGTGCCATGCCAGGTTGGCCTTGCCTTGGGCGAAGACTGTGCCCGCCGAGCCGACCGAGCGAACGACCATATCGGCGTCCCATTGCCACTGAGTCGCCGTCTGCGCCGTCGCGTCTGCGGCCATCGCGCCGGAGGCGCATAGAGCGGTGCCGGTGATTACGTCTGTCGCGGCAATGCGGTGGCGCAGGATCATGGTCGCGGCCGTTGTCAGCGTCGTGCCCCTGCCTCGCGCCGTGACTCGCAAGTGCCGTCCGGGGATTCCGCCCGGCTGCATGTAGTTCGCCGGGATGAGGAGCGCCGGCGCGAGCTTGGCTTCGGCCGCCGAGGTACCAACCGCCGTGCCGTCCACGATGACCGAGGAGAGGAGCTCCTCGTAGCCGAGCCCCGCCTTGAGCATCGGGATTCGCCCGTCCTGCGCCAGCCGCGACCGCTCGAGATTCTCGACCACCTTGTCAGGCAGGAGAGTCAGGAGCTTCGCGTAGCGCTTCATCTCGATCATCGGGGCGGCTAGATCCTCGTCCCGCACCCAGTTACAGAGAATCTCCCGCGTTCCGAGCGGAGGAACCTCGTCGCGTGCCAAGCGCTTCGGAATCCAGCGCTTGCGTTTCCAGTCAACGTGCAGCATCGAGTCCTCCTCAGAAGGGGCCGAACTTGGCGGGGGGGTAGACCGCTGGTACTTGGTACTCGTCGTCGTAGGTCACGAGCAGCCGCGGCTCGGCGAGGGTCGCGTGATCGAACAGAGCTACGATGAGCTCGTTGATCTGATCCGTGGCCGGTGCGCCGCCCGTTACATGCAGGCGCAATCCCGTGTAGCCCGTCAGCGAGATGTTGGAGAGGTTTTGGAGAGCGAAGTCTTGGTCCGCGCCCGTCGCGATCGAGGCGATGGTGGTACCCGCGTGGGCGTCTGTGACTACGGTCGAGGAGTAATCCGTGGTGTCGATGGGCCAGTTGGACGAGGCGTACCACTCAGCCACGATCGAGCGTGCCTCGTTGTCGACCTTGGATATGACATTCAGACGCAAGGTCGCCTTAGACACGACTGCCGCATCGGGAAGCGTCGAGGTATCGAAGCGGATTAGCCCGACATCGGTGCGAAACGCCGCGAACGTCTCGCGCTTGCTGATATTGACATTGACTCCTGCGGCATCCGAAGTCAGGTTGATCTCCGGTGGGTAGACCGTGTCGGAAGCTCCCGCCCTGCCGTCATCGCCGCTTGCTAGAACCGAGAAGGTGTCGGTCGGCATCAGGCGTAACGAGTGCGGAAGGACTGGGGAAGGATTACATCGGTTGAGGGCGGAGGCCCCGCCGGCTTGAGCGCAAGCGTGTAGGCGGTCCAGTTGCGGGAGAGCGAGTTCGTCAGGTCAAGCGTCGCGGCCGCCGCCGTCCCTTGTAGGAAATCCTCGCCGTAGTGCCGGATGAAGAGCGCGCCCGTCTGCGAGTAGTCGAGGCGCTCGGTCGCCGCCGGGCTTGTGTCGGGCGTACCCGTGTCGCCGCCGTCTGCGTTCGAGTTTCCGAAAAGCGCGACGATCATGCAGTCGTTGCCCGTAGGAGTGATCGAGGGCGAGGCCGGGGCCGCACTCGCGGCAGGAGTGCTTTCGGCATAAACGTCGATGGGCGTCGTCGTGCTAACCCCCGAGTAGGCGAGGATCGACCCGGCGCCCGTCGTCGCGACGGTGTAGGAGACGCTGTAGTCCGCAGGCTCGCTCGCCGCGACCTTCCTGAAAATGTAGGTGCGGAAAAGGCCCGAGCCGTTGCTGATGTCGTCCACATACGTCCAGCCCGAAGGGGTTGTGACCACTCCCGCCGAGTCGTCAATCGTGAAGATCATCGCCATTACGTCGTCGTTCACGACGCCGGTTGGTTTGGTCACCGTGATCGGGGAAGCC
>JACCWU010000017.1 GCA_013697465.1 Actinomycetota bacterium
GAGCAGCTTCCTCGATGAACTGGGGGTAGAACGCCCCGCAGTGGAGAGGGGTGAACAGTGGGAGTACTGAGGCGGGTCACGCAGCCACTTCGGCTCCACAACGCCGAAGTGGGCGCGCATGGGTACTGAGCTGAACAACCAATCATGCAGGGCGCTTCGCACGCGTCCACGTCCGCCGTGCGCTTGAATCTGGATCGCAACTGCTCTAAGCACCTTTGTCGGTGATCAGATGGGAGCAAGCACAACACCACAGCAGCTCGCACGCATGGCGGGCTTCATCTGGGGTATCGCTGACGACGTCCTCCGCGATCTCTACGTCCGCGGCAAGTACCGCGACGTGATCCTCCCCATGACCGTCTTGCGGCGCTTCGACGCGGTGCTCGAGCCAACCAAGCAGGCAGTGCTTGAGATGAAGGAACTCCTGGACGCCCAAGGGATCGTCAACCAAGACGAACCCTTGCGTCAGGCCGCCGGGCAGGCCGTCTACAACACGTCGAAATTCACCCTGCGTGATCTGCGCGCTCGAGCGAACCAGCAACAGCTCAAACTGGACTTCGAGGCCTACCTCAACGGGTTCTCGCCCAATGTGCAGGACATCCTTGACGCGTTCGAGTTTCGCAATCAGATCCCGCGCCTCTCGCGCGCGGACGCCATCGGCTCGCTGGTCGAGAAGTTCCTTGATCCTTCGATCAACCTCAGCCCGCAGCCGGTCCTGAACGGCGACGGGACGGTCAAGCATCCCGGCCTCGACAACCACGGGATGGGGACGGTCTTCGAGGAGCTCGTGCGCCGCTTCAACGAGGAGAACAATGAGGAGGCGGGCGAGCACTGGACGCCGCGTGACGCAGTCAAGCTGATGGCATCTCTCGTCTTCCTGCCGATCGCCGATGAGATCGAGTCGGGCACATACCTGATTTACGACGGCGCCTGCGGCACCGGCGGGATGCTGACCGTCGCTGAGGACACGCTCCTCGATCTCGCCGCCGAGCACCGCAGGGACGTCTCGATCCACCTCTACGGCCAGGAGATCAACAACGAGACCTACGCGATCTGTAAGGCCGACCTGCTGCTAAAGGGCGAGGGCGAAGCGGCTGACAATATAGTCGGTGGCCCTGAGCACTCAACGCTCTCGAACGACGCGTTCCCGTCGCGAGAGTTCGACTTCATGCTCTCGAATCCCCCGTACGGCAAGAGCTGGAAGAGTGACTTGGAGCGGATGGGCGGCAAGAGCGGGCTCAAGAATCCCCGTTTTGTGGTCGAGCACGACAGCGATCCCGAGTATTCGCTCGTGACGCGTTCGAGCGACGGTCAGATGCTGTTCCTCGCAAACCTCGTCTCGAAGATGAAGCACGAGACGAAGCTCGGGAGTCGGATCGCCGAGGTGCACAACGGCAGCTCGCTCTTCACGGGCGATGCGGGCCAGGGCGAGAGCAACATCCGCCGCTACGTCATCGAGAACGACTGGCTCGAGGCGATCGTCGCCCTGCCGCTGAACATGTTCTACAACACGGGCATCGCCACCTACGTCTGGGTCGTCACGAACCGCAAGTCCGAGCATCGCCGTGGCTATGTGCAGCTGATCGACGCGACGAAGTGGTTCGAATCGCTGCGCAAGAACCTCGGCAAGAAGAACTGCCACCTTTCCGACGCGGACATCGCTCGTGTCTGCGAAGCGCTCCTCCGGTTCGAGGAGACCGAGGAGTCGAAGATCTTTCCGAACGAGCACTTCGGCTACCGCAAGGTGACCGTCGAGCGGCCGCTTCGGCTCCGCGGCACGGAGCCCGACCGTGTCTACGCCGCGAAGGAGCTCAAGGCGCTGAAGGGGGCGGGCGAGCGCGACGAAGGCGCGCCACCCGTGATCCGCAAGATCCACAACGGCGCGACGCCGGACCCGCTCCGCGGCCTCCTCGAAACGAATGTCGGCGGCAGGACGGTCGTCGTTGAATACGAGCCCGACCCCGATCTGCGCTACACCGAGCAGGTGCCACTGCTCGAAGAGGGCGGAGCGGACGAGTTCCTCAAGCGCGAGGTGCTGCCCTACGCGCCCGACGCCTGGTACGAGCCGTCGAGCATCAGGATCGGCTACGAGATCAGCTTCGCCCGCGAGTTCTACAAGCCACAACCGCTGCGGACGCTGGAAGAGATTCGGGCGGACATTCTTGCGCTTGAGCAGGAGACCGAGGGACTGCTCGCCGAGATCACCGGCGGTAAGCAGGAATGATCGGAGACCTGAGGCCCTATCCGGCAATGAAGGAGACCGGCCTACCGTGGCTGAACGAAGCCCCGGAGCACTGGAAGCTACTGCCCAATCGGGCGTTGATGCGGCAGCGGAAAGTGCTTGTAGGAGAGCTACACACCGATTACCGACTGCTCTCGCTCACTAAGCAGGGCGTGATTGTCAGAGACATCACTGGCGGTAAGGGAAAGTTCTCGGCAAACATGGGCACCTTTCAGGAAGTGCGTATCGGTGATCTGATCTTCTGCCTCTTCGATGTACCGGAAACACCGAGAACAGTCGGCCTGTCGCCTCACGACGGGATGATCACCGGGGCTTACGCGGTGTTTGAGTGCCCCGATCCCCTGCTTTCGGCGTTCCTAGATCTCTTCTATCGAGCCATGGACGATCGGAAACTCCTCAGCCCGCTCTACTCAGGACTCCGAAACACGATCCCGACACCACGCTTGCTGAGCACGAAGACACCGGTGCCGCCCTCGGCCGAGCAGGCGGCCATCGTCCGCTTCCTCAACCACGTCGACCGGCGGATCCTGCGCGCGATCCGTGCGAAGCAGAAGCTGATCGCGCTGCTGAACGAGCAGAAGCAGACGGTGATCCACCGCTCCGTCACGCGCGGGCTCGACCCGGACGTCCGGCTGAGGCGGTCGGGTGTGGACTCGCTCGGCGACGTGCCGGAGCATTGGCATGTCGTTCGGCTGAAGAACATCCTTCGCGCTATTGATGAGCGCTCCACAACGGGAGCAGAAACACTGCTTTCCCTACGCCGGGATCACGGCGTCGTACGTTTCGCCGAGCATTTCTCTCGACCTCCTCAGGGTAGTACCGCAGTTGGCTACAAGCTCGTCGCCCCGTCGCAGATTGTTGTAAATCGTCTGCAAGCAAACAATGGGCTGATCTTCGCTTCGGAGATTTCAGGTGTCATCAGTCCTGACTACTCAGTCTTTTCGGTTGCCGGATCCGCGAGTCCGGAATACGTAACTGCAGTCCTTCGAACCCCAAATTATCGAGCCCACTTCCGACGGGTCGCGACGGGACTGGGGACAGGAACGGCCGGATTTCTCAGGCTCTACGACGACGATCTGCTTACTACGCGAATCGCGCTCCCGCCCTACGTGGAGCAACGACGAATCATGGCTTCACTTGATGCTGGCACCGCGAAGACGATCGATGCAATTGACCATGCGGAGCGCGAGGTGACCCTTCTCGGTGAGCTTCGCGTCCGGCTGATCGCGGACGTAGTGACGGGCAAGCTCGACGTTCGTGCTGTGTCCGCTCGGTTGCCAGACGAGCTGGACGAGTCGGAGTTGCTCGATGAGATCGACCTCGAGCAGTGGGACGAGACAGAGGTCGACGATCTGGAGTCGGTCGAGGCGTGACCACAGACACGAGCGAACTGGGTCTCGAGGACCTGATCGTCCGCGCCATGACCGGAGGGACCGACGTGCTCTCGCCGGCGCACGTCGCGACCGAGACGTCTGTGCCCGTCGCCGGCGGCACTGGATGGCTACTCAGCGATCCGCACCACTACGACCGCGACTATGGGGTCGATCTCGTCCAGCTGCGCGGCTTCGTCATGGCGACGCAGGAAGATCTGGTCGGCGCCCTCTCGCTCGGCACCGATGGTCCAACTCGGCGGAGCGTCCTCGCCCGGCTGCAGGGGGAGATCTCGAAGCGCGGCACGATCGACGTGCTACGGCACGGGGTGAGGCACGGGCCGCACCACCTCGACCTGTTCTACGGAACGCCGTCGCCGGACAACCAGAAGGCGGTCGAGTTATTCGCGAGCAACCGCTTCAGCGTCACGCGCCAACTGCGGTACAGCAACGACGAGACACAGCTCGCGCTCGACCTATGCCTGTTCGTGAACGGCCTGCCGGTGGCGACATTCGAGCTGAAGAACAGCCTGACGAAGCAGACATACGACGACGCGATTCAGCAGTACAAGCGCGATCGCGATCCTCGCGAGAGGCTATTCGAGCTCGGGCGCTGCGTCGCACACTTCGCCGTCGACGATGCAGAGGTCTGGTTCTGCACTCATCTGAAGGGCAAGTCGTCGTGGTTCCTTCCGTTCAACCAGGGTTGGAACGACGCTGCCGGCAACCCGCCGAACCCGGAGGGGCTCAAGACCGACTACCTCTGGAAGCGCATCCTCACGCCTCGCGGGTTCACGGACATCCTCGAGAACTACGCGCAGGTCGTCACCTTCAAGGACGAGAAGACGGGCAAGAAGCGCCCGACACAGATCTGGCCTCGCTTCCACCAGCTCGACGTCGTCCGTCGTTTGCTCGCCGACGTCGGCGAATGCGGAGTCGGGCGTCGGTACCTGATCGAGCACTCCGCCGGTAGCGGCAAGTCGAACTCGATCGCCTGGCTTGCTCACCAGCTGATCGGAGTCGAGCACGGCGACAAACGCGTCTTCGACTCGATCATCGTCGTCACCGACAGGAAGATCCTCGATTCGCAGATCCGCGGGACGATCAAGCAGTTCACACAGGTCGGCGCCACGATCGGCGCCGTCACCGAGGGCTCGAAGCAGCTGCGCGAGTTCATCGAGGCAGGGAAGAAGATCATCATCTCGACCGTCCAGAAGTTTCCCTTCATCCTCGACGAACTCGGCTCGGGCCACCGCAACCGGACCTTCGCGATCGTCATCGATGAGGCGCACTCCAGCGAGGGCGGCAAGACAAGGGCAGCGTTGAGCCGGGCGCTCGCCGAAGGCGGCGAGGCAGACGCGGATGAGACCTTCGAGGACGCGATCAACCGGCTTATGGAGTCGCGCAAGCTTCTTCCGAACGCCAGCTACTTCGCCTTCACGGCGACCCCTAAGAACAAGACGCTCGAGATCTTTGGTGAGCCATTCGACCTCGACGGCAAGACGAAGCATCGGCCGTTCCACACCTGCTCGATGAAGCAGGCGATTCAGGAGGGGTTCATCCTCGACGTGCTCAAGAACTACACGCCGGTCGATAGCTACTACCGCCTGGTGAAGACGATCGAGGGCGACCCGGAATTCGACGTCAAGCGAGCTCGGAAGAAGCTTCGCCACTACGTCGAGAGTCACGACCACGCGATCGGGGTCAAGGCCGAGATCATGATCGACCACTTCCACGAGCAGGTGCTCGACCTGAACAAGATCGGCGGCGAGGCCCGCGCGATGGTCGTCTGCAGCAGCATCGCGCGCGCCGTGCAGTACTTCCACGCGATCAGCGCCTATCTGCTCGAGCGCAAGAGCCCGTATCGCGCGATCGTCGCGTTCTCGGGCGAACCGGAGTACGAGGGCAAGCACGTGACCGAGGCGTCGCTGAACGGCTTCCCGTCGAGCAAGATCGCAGACAAGATCCGCGAGGATCCGTATCGGTTTCTCGTCTGCGCGGACAAGTTCCAGACCGGCTACGACGAGCCGCTCCTGCACACGATGTACGTCGACAAGCCGCTTGCCGGCGTCAAGGCGGTGCAGACACTCTCCCGTCTCAACCGCGCGCATCCGAAGAAGCACGACGTCTTCGTGCTCGACTTCCAGAACGACGTCGACACGATCGGGGCTGCGTTCGCGCCGTACTACCGCACGACGATCCTCAGCGAGGAGACCGACCCGAACAAACTCCACGACCTCAAGGCCGACCTCGACGGCTACCAGGTCTACGACGAGGGTCAGGTCGAGCAGTTCGTCGAGCTCTACCTCACCGGTGCCGAGAGGCCGCAGCTCGACGTGATCCTCGACGCCTGCGTCGCCACGTACATCGACGACCTGGACGAGGA
>JACCWU010000018.1 GCA_013697465.1 Actinomycetota bacterium
GTGCTCCTCGTCCGCCGGGGTCAGCACCTCCGACTCGTCGATAAAGTCGACCTCGAGCGCCTCGAGGATCTGCGCCTCCGCGAAGTGGCCGATTCGGCACTTCGCCATGACGGGAATCGTCACCGCCTCCTGGATCTCGCGGATTCTCTGCGGATCGGCCATGCGCGCGACTCCGCCGTCCCGGCGGATGTCGGCGGGCACGCGCTCGAGCGCCATGACCGCACAGGCGCCTGCGTCTTCCGCGATGCGGGCCTGCTCGGCGTCGACGACGTCCATGATGACGCCGCCCTTGAGCATCTCGGCGAGGCCTGTCTTGACCCGGAGGGTGCCGTACTCGGCCACGAGCGGAGTGTAGCCGCGAGCCGCCCGCCGAGAAGATCCGTCTTTCTTCACAGGCCCTGTGGAAGACCGCTACGGAGTTGTCCCAATTTGCGGCACTCGGGCTGTGGAAAGACTGTGGGCGAATCGCAATCGTCCGTCCGGTGTGTCACAGATACTCGCCTACGGCGCGACTCCTCTCCCCGCAGGCGGCGACGCCTGACCCCGAAGTTGCGCCGATCGTCGAGTGGGGGGCCCGCCCACCCGGGCCCCCTCTCTCAAGCGGCCGAGGTGCCCGAGGTTCCGAGCCGCCCACGGGCCGGCGACGAACACGGCGTTTCGGCTCCACCACAGGTTCCTCCGCAGCAGGACGAAGCCGAGAGGGATGAGCGCGGCGAGCGTGAGGTAGGGCATGAGCGCGAGCCGCCCCGACTCGTGCCGGCGGTCGACCGTGGTGCCCTCACCGACCGCCTCGCGAACAGCTGCCGCCGCCTGCCCAGCGTCGCTCTCCTCGAACACCCGCCCGCCGACGAGCGACGCCGTCCGGGCGAGCGCCGGGCCGCTTCCGCTGTCGGGCTTGTAGCCGCCCTCGGCGACCCCGGTCTCGTAGATTTGCTCATCCTCGTCCCAGAACCGGATGAAAACGGTCTGGATGCGCGGGCGGCGCTTGAACGCCCGCGCGAGCTCGCCTTCGGCGGGCTGCGTCTCGCCGTCGGTGAGGACCACGAGCACGCGCTTCTTCGCCGAAGGCGGGAAGTAGTTCGTCTCCGGAACCGAGCGCAGCGCGTTCAGGTTCGTCGCGACAGTGGCGTAGAAGGAGCCCGCAGGCGGCTGCTCGATATCCACCGCCTGCGCGAGCGTGGCGGCGAGCACGCGGCCGTCGGTCGTCGGGAAGAGATGTGGGAGGACGCGGTCTGTCAGTGACGCGACCCCGAACGGAACCTCGGGCAACTCGTTGCGGAGCCGGAGCGCAACGCCCCGCGCCCGCTCGAAGCGCGTCGGCGCTCCGGGCGCTGGCGCCGCGAGCATCGAGCGCGAGACGTCGAGCACCACGAACACCTGGACGTCGGTGCGCTCGGGGACGGTGCGGGTCGTCTCGACAACCGGCTGCGCCGCGGCGACACCGAGCAGCAGTGGAACGGCTGCGATAGCGGCCGCGAGCGAAAGCTGCGACCGGAGCGACGGCTGCTCGAGCCCGAGCACCGCCCTGATCGCGCGCAGGCGCCGCCAGCGCAGCACGAAGACCGCCAGGAGGATTAGAGCGGTGAGCGCGAAGAGCGCAGCGAACGGCGTGAGCAAGCGGATGCCCACGCCTCAGTACCCGCCGCCCGCGTGTCCCTGCCCCGAGATCGTGCCCGAGGCCGCGTCTCCGCTCGGATCGGTCCCAGGAAGGTTGACCGCCTTCGCGTTCCGGAGCGCAAGCTCGAGGTTGAGCTTGGCGTCGGCGTTCTCGGGATCGGTCTCGACTGCGCTCCGCAGCGTGTGGATCGCTCTCCTCAAGATGGTGTCGGCTTCGGTCTGGTCGGACCCGTACCGCTCGAGCGACATCGCCGCGAGGAAGTTCAAGAGCTGTGCTCGGCGCTCCGGATTCGAGTCCTGCGCGCTCCCGCGCGTGATCTCGAACTGCACCTTTCCACGAAGATTCTCGAGCTCGGGACCGAAGATCTCGACCTTCCCCGGCTCGACCCGGAGGAACATCGCAACGGTCCGCCGGTACGTGAGATCGTCCTCGAGGTCCAGGAGCTGCTTCCCGGCACCCCCCGGGAGGAAGCCGAGATCGGCCCAGAGGCCCTGCTGGCGCATGGGCGCCGCCTCGAAGCGCACGTCGTCGGTCTCGAGCTGGCCCGGGGTGCGAAGCACCTCGACGGCAAGCAGGGCGAGCAGAATCGCCAGCGGCACGGCAAGCACGGCCGCAGTCCGGATCGCGCGTGAGCGCCACATCAGCGCCGGACCTCGAGCCGCGACAGCAGTCCCTCGTTCAGCGCCAGCAGCAGGACGAGCGCACCCGAGACGAGAACGAACGCCCAGGGCGCCGCGGCCGCCAGCGTCCTCGACTCGGGAGCTCGCACAGGCCCCTCCCCGGAGGACTCCCGGAGCACCGCGGCGCCGCCCAGGATCGCCTCGATCCTCGCACGCCTCTCCGGCGTCGGGTCGAGCGGGACGAGCCGGACCTCGATGCCTTCGCGTCGGAGGAGCCCGACCTGCTCGGCCACGCGCTGGATCTCGTCCGGCAAGATCTCGAAGTCGCTCACCAGCACGATGGAGCCGTTCGCCACTCGTTCCCGAAGCAGCACGTCGTGCGCGGCCGCGAGCCCAGCGGAGATCTGCGTTCCGGCTCGGAATGCCTCCCAGGGGTTGTGCGCCGCCACCGTGCCGTCAGGAGCCGGCTTGAAGTACCGGAGCAATGGGAGCAGCTCGCGGCCGGGTGTCCCGGGCGGCATGAGCTCGTAGGCGGCGTCCGAGAAAGCCACGACCCCGACACGCTCGTCGCCGG
>JACCWU010000040.1 GCA_013697465.1 Actinomycetota bacterium
CTTCCGGACCGTGACTCCGAAGCAAGAAGGCCACGAATGACGTGGCGAGCACATGGTGCTCGTCACCACCCCCGAGTTGACTCACACCGGCCGGGGCTTCCGGACTCGGGCCTTCTACCGGGGACGCGGGCTCGCCAGTCAGCAAGTCGTACGCGATGCGGTCCGCATCGCTGAGGGGGCGGCCGGATCCGACACGGTCCGCGACGACGCCGGCAATGCCGTCCACGACGATTCCGGCATTCGCAGCCTGCTCTCCGTAGCACCGACCGACGACATACCGCGTGAGCGGCCAGACGAGAGGCTCGGAAAAACCGTCGGGGCGGACGTGCCGGACGATGCAGCCGGGTGGAAGATGCCGGGGCGGAGGCCCGGGCCCTTCGACGGCGCTCGACGAAACCGGAGACGGCAAGACGTCGACGAGATACACGTCGATCGTGGCAGGACGCCAGTCGGACGGTAGTGCGAGCAGCTCAGTGAGCTCGTCGAGCGCGCGAACGCCCTCGTCGAGCTCACGAAACAGCACGCGTTCGGCGTACGACCCCGGCGCGGCGTGCACCAAGACGACATCGCGCGACAGCGTCGTCCAGGATTCCATGTCCGCAGGACGCTTGCCTTCCGCGTCACTTCTCACGTAGTCGCCTACCGATCTTGGGTTCCTCGCCGCAGGTGACCCGAACCATACGACGGCCGCGGAAGGAAACAAAGCGCCGGTTAGTATCTGCGGCGGTGGGCGGTCCCTTCGCTCTCATTCGTCGAGCCGGCCGCCGATGAGCGCGGCCCCCGACGACATGCGTGTGTCGGAGCGGGTGTCCATGCGTGTCGTAGCCGTCGGCGTCCTTTCCGCACTCGCGGGGCTGATTCTGATCGGCTCGGCGGTTGCAGTGTTGGCACTGCCGAGCTCGGTGAGCCTGGCCGAAGCCCAGAGCAGCCTTCGCAACGCGGGATGCACGGTGCGGTCGTTCCCCGCGACGAGTGCTTTCCACCTCGAGGACTTCCGCAAGGCTGTCAAGTACAACTCCTTCCCGCCCTCGAACGGCGACCACTACCAGTGGCCCGCAGTCTGGGGCTTCTACCCCGAGCCGGTGGATCCGCGTCGCCTCGTACACAACCTCGAGCACGGCGGAATGGCGATCCAGTACGGCACGAAGCTGTCCGACGAGTCCCTGGAACGCCTCGTGGCCTTCTACGCTCGGGACCGAAACGGGGTCGTCCTGGCGCCGCTCCCGGCATTGGGGCGGCGAATCGCACTCACCGCCTGGGTCGTCGACCCCGAGGGTGTCGTGACGAAGGGCCGAAAGGGCGCTGGGTATGTTGCCCTCTGCCCGCGCTTCGAAGAAGACGCCTTCGGCGATTTCCGAGCCGCCTTCAGGTACCGGGGCCCCGAGTCGTACAAGTACCCACCAGAGTTCCTCGAACCCGGGGGATAGTCGTACTGGAGGACCGTTCCGCTCTTATGCTCCCCCAGACCCATTGGAAGGTACGGGAGGTGGTACGTGTCCGACGAGACAGGCGGCGACGTCTTGAAGGCATTGGCGAATGCCGAGGCCAGGGTCGCTCGCCAAGAAGAGGAGATCGAGGCTCTTCGCGCAGAGCTCGCGGATCAGAGGATCGCGAAAGACGTCCGAGAGGCACTGACAGCTGCGGCGGCCGCCGGGACTCTCGGCTCGCCGGTCACTCACTCGCAACTCCTGAGGATGATCATCGAGACCGCGGCGGATGTGATCGACGCCGAGAGCGCCGTTCTTCTGCTGCTCGACGAGGAAGGTGACGAGCTCGTCTTCGACGTCACCTTCGGGGTGGAAGACGAGGAGGTACGAGGCGTGCGGCTCCCAATCGGGCACGGCATCGCCGGACTCGTCGCCGCAAGCGGGCAGCCCATCGCCGTCTCGGATGCGGCCGGCGACTCTCGTGTAGCGCGCGAGATCGCGGAGAGCCTGCCCTACGTTCCCCAGAGCATCCTCTGCGTGCCCCTGTTCTACAACGACCGCCTCATCGGCGTGCTCGAGGTGATCGACAAGGAAGGAGGCCGGTCGTTCACCTCGCGGGACATCGAGACGCTGGGCGCGTTCGCACGGCAGGCGGCGGTCGCGATTCGGCAGTCCCGCACCCACCAAAACCTCGCAGCTCTCATGGGCGAGATCATGGAGTCTCTCGGCGATGAGAGCCTCGATCGCCCGACCATGCGCATCGAGGCCACGGACTTCGCCGCACGCATCGAGGAGGACTCCGCTTACCGGCAGTCCCGCGAGCTCATGGAGCTCGTCCATGAGGTCAGCCAGTACGGCGAAGACGAGTTGAGCGCGTGTCGTTCGCTCGTGGAGAGCTTCGCCGAGTACCTCCGCACCCGCACGCATCCGCGCGGTGACATCGAGCCGGTTCGTTGACTCAACGACCTGCCTGGTCCGGGCAATTCGCGCAGCAGGCGCTCAAGACAGTGGAGCCGGTGCTCCCTGTAGAGATCATCACTCCCGAATGGGCCTGGGGCGGAAGCAGCGGCGCGGGTGTCAAGGTCGCGGTGATCGACAGCGGAATCGACGCCGACCATCCGCAGATCGGCGGCCGGATCAGCGGCTATATCGGCGTCGCCGAGCGTGACGGGGTCATCGTCTTCGATACCGATCCGCACGACGACGCCTACGGCCATGGAACCGCCTGCGCCGGGATCATCCGGTCGCTCGCGCCCGACTGCGAGCTCTATAGCGTCCGTGTGCTCGGCCCGATGCTGATGGGACGCGGCTCGGTGTTCGCCGCGGGGCTGCGCTGGGCGATCGAGAACGGTATGGACGTCTGCAACATGAGCCTGGGGACGACGAAGCGGGAGTTCTTCGCAGTCCTCCACGAGCTCGCGGACCTGGCCTACTTCCGCAACGTCATGCTCGTGACCGCTGCGAACAACGCACCCGTGCCGAGCTTCCCATCGGTCTACGCGTCGGTCATCTCCGTCGCCTCACACGATCGAAAGGACGAAGACCTCGTCTACTACAACCCCGAGCCGCCGGTCGAGTTCGGAGGGTTGGGAATCGACGTTCGCGTCCCGTGGCGAAACAAAGGTTGGCTCACCGTCACGGGCAACAGCTTCGCCGCGCCGCACGTCGCCGGCGTCGTGGCCAGGATCCTCGGCAAGCACCCGGGACTCACCGTTTTCCAGATGAAGTCCGTTCTCAGCGCGCTGGCCGCCAATACGGCGCGAACCGAAAGCGCACCTCCGAGCGGGCCTTCGGCGGACTGAGCGGGGCGTGATCGAAGTCGGCGCGCGACTAGTTGTTGTGCGTCCAATCCCAGCACGCTATGCGCCTGCGTGGCGAGCCGCGCCACTTGCTCCAGTAGACCGAGTCGCCGCCGGCACGCCTACAGAGGGCCCCATAGTCCACGTGGAGGTCGGTGCTTTTCCACACAGCGACGAGACGCCAGTGATACCCCTCGACCTCGGCCTCGGCTGCGAACCACGTCTTGCCGAGCATCTCGTCGAGGAACAGGTGCTGGTCACCGGCAAGCGTGTCGTGGAACCGGCTCAGCTTCTCCGCGAACGCGTCGAGCTCGTCCTCGGTCGGCGGCTCGAGCGTGCCGGCCTCGTCGGCAGGAGGGAGATCTCCGTCCGCCGCCTCGACCACCAACAGAGCGAGCAGCACCTGCTCCTTCTCGTCGAGCGTATCGTGGAAAGTGGCGAGCCGGTCGGAAAACTCGTCCGCGTCCTGCTCGGTCAGCTCGGCCCGGGCCGCGTCGTCGAGAACCGTCGTCTTGAGCGCCACGAGAGACCTCCTCCTAGTCAGTAAACTCGCGTTCCAAGCAGGCCACTTTCCTGCGCCCGCGCCCCGACTTGCTCCAGGTAGCCCAGCCGCCGGCCGTAGAGCACGCTTGTTTGTATGCCTGCCACTGCGAGTTCTTGATGATCCTCGGCTCGAGGATCCAGCCGAGGATCCAGTGGTATCCCTCGACCTCCGCCTCGGGAGCGAACCACGACTTCTCGAGGATCGCATCGAGGAACAGATGCTGGTCGCCCGGGAGCGAGTCGTGGAACTTGTCCAGCTTCTCGGCGAACGCATCCGTCTCGTCCGCGGTCGGCGGCTCCATCGTGGCGGCTGGTTCGTCCCC
>JACCWU010000046.1 GCA_013697465.1 Actinomycetota bacterium
CCTCGCGGACTTCACCTACGAGCCCTTCGCCCAGCGGGCAATTACCGCCCTGGAGGAGCTCCGGCTGGCTGCGACCGAAGACCATATCGATGCCGACCTAGCGCTCGGGCGACATGGCGTGCTCGTCGCCGAGGTAGAGCAATTGATCGCGGTCCACCCCTTCCGCGAGCGTCTGCGCGGCCATTTGATGCTTGCCCTCTACCGCGCGGGTCGGCAAGCGGACGCGCTCGAGGCATATCAGGACGCGCGACGAACGCTGGTCCGGGAGATGGGGATCGAGCCCGCACCTGCGTTGCGGGAACTCCAACAGGCGATCCTTCGGCAGGATCCGGCACTCGACATCCAGCCAGGCGTCCAGCAACTCGCGCATGCTACTGACGAGCCCCAACCGCCCTCGGCCGAGGCTCGCTGGCTCCCCTTCGAACTAAGGACGGTCACGGCTGTCTTGGCCGACCTAGTCATTTCCGGCGAGCCGGGGGCAGATCTCCAAGCGCTAAGGCACTTCTCTGCGCGCCCCCTCGATGTCGCGACGGAAGTGCTGCGCCGACACGGCGCGCGTGTCGAGGAGATCGTCGGCGAGATGCTGGTCGGGTTCTTCGGGTTCCCGGTCGCCCACGAAGACGACGCCGTCCGCGCGGTGCGCGCCGCCGTCGAGTTGCGCGCGGCCATCGCTACGCTGAACGACGATCCTCAGCCTGTCGCCGGCGTCCGGTTTTCGGTACGGACTGGCATCGAAACTGGAGAGGTGGTCGTCGGCACTGCTGGCTCGCCGCGGGCCCAGTCCTCCGGACAGATCCTCAGCGTGGCTGGTCGGCTGCAGCAAGCCGCCGCGCCGGATGACGTGATTGTAGGCCCGGCTACCCAACATCTGATCAGAGGGGCGGCGGTGTTGAAGCCAGTCTATTTCGTGCCGGAAGGTTCCGTCGGTTCCATATTCGCCTGGCGGGTTCTGAACGTTGTCGCCGGCGCCCCTGTGGTCGCCCGCCACCTCGACGCACCGATGTTCGGCCGCGCCGCGGAGCTCACCCGTGTGCGAACGGCCTTCAGGCGGACGATACGTTCGGACGCGGCGTATCGCCTCACGGTCATGGGCGAGGCGGGTATCGGGAAGTCCAGATTGGCCAAGGAGTTCGCCCTCTCGATCGGCGCGGATGCGCGGATAATCACCGGCCGGTGTCCGCCGTACGGGGAAGGCATCACCTTCCTGCCCCTGCGAGAAGCCGTCCTCGACGCCGCAGGCCCGCGCGGCTGGCGTGCGCTCAAGGAGCGCCTCACCGGGGAGGACGACGGAGTCCAGATCGCCGATCAGATCGCTGGGGCGATCGGGCTGCCCCCACAGCAGGGGATCCCCGACGAGCTGTTCCCGGCAGTTCGGCGGCTCTTCGAGACGCTCGCGTCTAAGCAGCCGCTCGTCGTCGTCTTCGAGGAGCTCCACTGGGCCGAGCCCAGTTTCCTCGATCTGATCGAGTACCTCACGCGGCGCGGGCGCGGTCTTCTCTTTCTGCTCTGTCTCGCCCGCCCCGAGCTCATCAGACAGCGCCCCGGTTGGGGGGCTGCAAGCCCGAGTGCGGACACACTGTTTGTCGAGCCGCTCTCAGCGGCAGAAGTTGAGCAACTGGTCGTCGGCCGAGCGGGTGCGACATTCCCACGAAAGGCGCTCCGTCGCATCGTGAAGGCGGCTCAAGGGCATCCGTTGTTCGCCGAGCAGTTGCTCGCAGCGTTCAACGAACACAACGAGGTGATGCCAGGCTCTCTACAGAGCCTCATCGCCATGCGGCTGGACCGGCTCGGCCCGGGCGAGCGCGACCTCCTGCGTTGCGCGGCCGTCATCGGAAGTACGTGGGACGAAGACACGCTCCTGGCGCTGCTCCCACACCAGGCCCGCCCGTTCGTCTACCGCCATCTGGAAGCGCTCGAGCAGAAGCGGCTGATCACGCGCACGAGGGGGACGGCCTTCCGTTTTGCTCACGTGCTGATCCAACTCGCCGCCTACCAGAGCATGGCGCGAGAGGACCGAGCCAGTTTGGGCGAGCAGCTCGCGAACTGGCTCGAAACCAACTCATCCGAGTCGTCGTGTGAGTTCGACGAGATCGTTGGCTAACCAGCTCCCACGCGGGCCACGTGTCCCAATGTGCGCTTTGGTGCGTGGCTCGCGTTCGGCTTAATCTGTCCTGTCCCCGAGTTCTGGCGACGCATCTGATCTAGCGAGGCCACATCTTCACCTTCCCCAGGACGCCCTCGGGGGTCTTGCCTCTCGTCCACCGTCCGGTGTGCGCCCGGTCGGTGTTGTAGTAGCGAAGGTAGCGCTCCAGGTCCAGTCGCAGCCCGGTGTACTTGGGGATGAGGTAGCGGGCGAAGGCCGGCTTCCAGCACTCCTCCAGGATGCTCTGTTGGACCCGCTCCACGCACCCGTTCGTCTGGGGCCGCCCCGCTCGGATGAACAGGTGCCTGGCCCCCAGCTGAGCCACGGCCGGGTCGAACTCCGCCGAGCGGAACTCGCTCGCGTTGTCGGTCATGACCGACTCGAGCGTCCATCCCCTGGCGGCGAGGTCGGCGGCGACCCGCCGGGCGAGCTCGGAGGTCCACCGGGCCGAAGGGTTCCGCAGGGTGAGGTGCAGCTCGGCCCAGCAGTGGGCGCTCCCCACGTCGATCGCCGTGTACTGCACCGC
>JACCWU010000077.1 GCA_013697465.1 Actinomycetota bacterium
TCGGTGATCACGTCTGCGGCGCGGTAGATCGAGTAGAGGAGCGTGGACGCGTGTCCCTTCGAGAAGATCAGACGGTCGTTCGCTGGGCTCTTCGGAGCGTCGAAGTCGTAGCGCAGGTACCCGTCCACGAGAACGGCCATGAGGTCCGCCGCGGACATGGCCGAGGTGGGATGGCCCGACTTCGCCGCGGCGCTCATGCGGATCGAGTCGACCCGAAACTGCTGCCCCAGCTCGCCCCTTCGCTCGGCGTCCGTCATCCGCGCCATTCTAGGTCGCTGTTTCCGGTTGACGTCGCGAGGTAACGTAGAGGCATGGCTCAGGGTCGCCTGCACGAGCTCTCGGCTCACGGCGTGAGCGTCTGGATCGACTCGCTGTCGCGGGAGATGCTCGAGACCGG
This sequence comes from Actinomycetota bacterium, assembly GCA_013697465.1. Taxonomy (GTDB): domain Bacteria; phylum Actinomycetota; class Thermoleophilia; order Gaiellales; family Gaiellaceae; genus GMQP-bins7. The sequence continues at coordinate 398 of JACCWU010000077.1, forward strand.
AGAGCTCGCCCGGCTGATGGAGGAGGACGCCGTCGTCGGCGTCACGTCGAACCCGACCATCTTCGAGAAGGCGCTCTCCACGGGCGAGTGGTACGACGAGCAGCTGCGGGAGCTGCTCGATCGCGAGGAAGACACCAAGGAGGTCTTTCTCGCACTCGCCGTCGGGGACGTGCGCGAGGCCTGTGAGCTCATGCAACCGGTCTGGGAGCGGACACGCGGCGTCGACGGCTACGTCTCGATCGAGGTCGACCCCGAGCTGGCTTACGACCGTGACGCGACCTACTCGGAGGCGATGCGCCTGCACGATCTCGTCGATCGGCCCAACGCCTATGTGAAGATCCCTGGAACGAAGCCGGGGCTCAGCGCGATCGAGGACTGCATCGCCGCCGGACGGTCGATCAACGTCACGCTCGTCTTCTCGCTCGAGCGCCACGCCGAAGTGGCGGAGGCGTACGTCAAGGGTCTCGAGCGCTTGGTCGCCCAAGGCGGAGATCCCGCGCAGGTCATCTCGGTCGCTAGCTTTTTCGTCTCGCGCGTGGATACGGAGGCCGACCGCCGTCTCGAGGAGGTCGGCCGCCAGGATCTTCAGGGGAGGCTCGCGATCGCCAACGCCAAGCTCGCGTATCAGCACTATCTCGAGACGTTCTCGGGCGATCGCTGGGAGACGCTCGCCACCGCGGGTGCTCGGCCACAGCGCTGCCTGTGGGCGTCGACCTCGACGAAGAACCCTGCGTACAGGGACGTGATGTACGTCGAAGAGCTCATCGGTCCCGACACGGTCAACACGATGCCCGCCGAGACCATTGCCGCCTTCCAGGATCACGGCGTCGTCGCGGATACGCTCACAGAGGGCGTCGACGAGGCGCGGGCTCTTCTCGCCGAGCTCGAGGAGGCAGGAATCGACTATGACGATGTCGTCGCCACCCTCGAGGAGGAGGGCGTGCAGAAGTTCTCCGCCTCCTTCTCGACGCTGCGCGAGGGCATCGAGAAGCGGCGCACCGCTCTCGCGTCTCACTTACATATGTAATTTGCATATACTGGCGGCGTGAATCGCGGTAAGCGCTCGCGCACTCGCAACCGCCGCCGGCTTCCTGATGGAAGCTGGGAGGTACGCGCCAGGGTGGAACGCCTCGGCGAGCCCGCGCTTCTCTTGCTCGTCTCGCGCGGCCCCGCGCACGGGTACGAGCTGCTCGAACGGCTGCCAGCCCTCGTCGGCGAGGATCGGGTGGACGTCGGGAACGTCTACCGGGCGCTGCGAGGACTTGAGGACCAGGGTCTCGTCGTCTCGGAGTGGCGGGGCGATCTCCCGGGCCCCACGAAGCGCACCTACTCGCTCACGGATGAGGGTCGAGCCGTGCTCGCTCAGTGGCTCGAGTCGTTGGCGGCCCTGCGGGTGAGCCTGACCACCTTCCTCGACCAAGCGGAAGAAGGGAGGTGACCATGTGCGGAAGACACGAACAGCGCCGGCGGAAGCGACGCGCTCCAAATCGTGAGCAACTCGTCCAGACGCTCGAAGAGCGCCAGAAGGACCTCGAGCAGGAGATCGCGGACATTCACGACGTGCTCCGGCGCCTGCGCGAGCAAGGCGCGACGCCGACGACCGCCGAGCCCGCTCCGTCGATCTAGACAGGCCGATTGCTGACTCGAGACCCCCAGTGATCGGGATAGAGC
>JACCWU010000222.1 GCA_013697465.1 Actinomycetota bacterium
CTCCCGTTCGCCGCACGCACGAGGGCAAGCGCGAGGGCGACAGGCTTGTGCTCAGGATTCCGTTCGAGAACTTGGCGTCCGGCGAGGGAGTGGAGTTTCAGGTACCCGAGGGCGCGAGCGCGGGCGATGTCGAGATAGTGTGGGATGTCGTCGGCGAGAGCTGAACGCCCGTCCTAAGGATTCGACAGCTCGGTTCGCTTTCCCCCGCCTTACAAGCCAGCATCGGTTCGGGAAGCCGCAGACTTGTAAAGCTACTCGGGCGTCGTGCTCCTCGGCTGCGCTATTGTCGCAGGTGGCTCGTGACGATGCCACGTCTGATTCAGCTCGTCGAGCCGCTTAGCTAGATGTCGGTTCGCTTGGTGCCGCGGCCTGATCTACGGCGCCACGACGGAGGAAATTGAAGCCCGACGCAACCACGAGGCTGATCGACGCGGCGAGAGTCATGATCAGTCCCCACGACACCGTGACGAGCGCGTCGGTGTCGAAGTCGAAGAACTCGTCCTCGCTGGCCGTCTCGTCCGAACTGTCGGAGCTTTCGAGATCCCACCAGACGTTCGCCGTGATTCCGACACCAACAATGCCGACTACGACGCCAAGCGCTAGCGGCCACCACGGTCTGGGTCGTGTCGGATTTCTTGCGAACAGGAAGGCGGCGATCACGGCCGCGATCCCGCCGATGAGTGTGACGACCCCATCGCCGTCCGTGCCGCTGACGCTGATGAAGAGCGCACGGGCCCACGGGCCAAACGACCCGACGATCATGAGTGCGGCGCTGGCACCCAGCCACCAGAGCCGTAGCGGATAGCCGCTGATCACGGGCTGATCGTACGAGGGGAGTCACGCGAATGCGAGTCCAGACATGTTTCGGCCTTGAACATTCATCGCACTCCGAGCACCTGCTGACGCCGTCGCAGACCGGCACCCTGTTTCGCACGCTCGACGCCAGCGCTTATTCGACCGCCCCCCACCTCCTCAGCGTCCCTCACGAACGAACCGAACCTGCGCAGCGAGTAGGAGACAGTTCGACCCGCCGAAGCGGGCTAGGCTGAGCGCAAAGCGCGGGCAACGAGCTGGCGGCGGCGGGATGGCGAGTCGGCTTCTGATAGCAGAAGCATCCGGCCATGACGGTAAAGTCGGTTTCCGTGGCTACGAGTACAAAGCGGGGGCAGTCGGCCGCCGAGCGACGACGGCAGATCGCCGAGCGAGGACAGCAGGTCGTTGAGTTGTACGGCAGCGGCATGTCCGTGGCGGACGTCGCCAAGCGAACCGGCTGTCACCCGCAGACGGCACGTGCTGATCTCGGTGACGCAGGCGTCCTTATACGCGGTACGAACAAGCCGCAGACGACGAGTAGGACGTGTGAACGCGACGGATGCGAGAACGTGTTCCGTCCGACACCTGCGCAACTCCGGAAGGGCTTCGGAAAGTACTGCACGCGCGCGTGCGACCACGAGGCGCACCGGATCCATCCGCAGGCCGAGGAGCGCGTCTGCGCTCGCGACGGATGCGAGGAACGCTTCACGCCGACTGGCTCGAACGTTGCGATGGGCTGGGGCAAGTTCCACTCCAAGCGGTGCTCCGCCTTGTCCACGGATGCGCATCGCCGGAAGAAGGGACGGGAAGTCGAGTGCCGCAACTGCGGCAAGACGAAGTGGCGCTACGACAGCACGATCGGTGCCGGCTTCTGCTCGCACGAGTGCTGGGGTAAGTACCGCTGGAGGAATCGGGGTGAGACGATCTCACCCGATGTAGTGAGCCTCGTCCGCGGAAGTGCACGGCAGAAGTGGTACGGGCGCTGGAACGCGCACAAGGGTGCGGCGGCCGGCATCGAAGGCGGACGGGAGGGCGGACGGCCAGCGAAGGCTACGAAGAAGCAAGCCGCCAAGTGTTGGAGCCTCCATGGCGAAGGCCGCAGCACGCGTGAGATAGCCGCGATCGTCTTCGGGGACGCTCGCTACAAGGATCGCGTGGCGCGCATCGTGCGGCGATGACTGTCGCGTAACCCCCCTTCCTCGCGTCGCGTAACCCCCCTTGCCTGTCGCATAACCCCGCTTCTCACCGCGCTTGACTGTGCGACGTGCTCGACACGCCGCTCGGCCCGGCAACCCCACGCAGCTCGGCAGCCGCTACTCACTGGTGGACCGCGGCCGACGGCGCCGAGCTCGACGTCCTCGTGCACGAGCTCGCGCGCAGTTACTTCGAGCATCGGGAACGCTGCCCGGCGTGCCGGCCGGGTGACTGCCCGGAGCTCGTCGCCTGGCGCGAGCATCTCGACGAGTGCCCCGCCTGCCGCGGTGACGCACCGCTGACGTTCGGCCCGCCCTGTCCGCGCCGGCGAGAGTTCATCGCGCACGGATCGGCCTGCACGATGGGGCCGCTAAATCAAGTACCCGCGTGTCACTCGATTGCGCGCTGCAACCCGTGCCCGGCTCTGCGGACGGCCATCGAAGCAGTTCTCGTCTGGCGCGAGGCCCCAGAGCTCCTGTCGCGCGCGGAGTTCCTGCGGGCGGAGCGGGAAGCTGCATGAGCGAGGTCGTCGCCATTTGTACCACGGTACAAAGCCGGCTCACCTGCTTCCGGTTCCTCCTAACCCGCGGCGACGAGGTTCTCGAGGTGCGGTTCTACGCTGCATCGGCGTCTGCAGCGTTGAGGCTCGCGTCGACCTGGGCAGCGCAGCGCGGGTGGGTCGTGGAGGGCTCGACGTCGTGAGCTATCGCCGCTGCCCGAAGTGCGACGCAGGTGAGATCGTCTCGGACGATCGCGGGACCTACTGCGAGGAGTGCGGGTTCGAGCCCGAGCCACTCGAGATTCCCGACTTCGAGGTCGAGGACGCGGAGGCGTTCGCGGCGGTCGACGAGCCCGGAGCCGAACCGCTTGTCGTCTCCGACGGAGGCTGCGTGATCCCCGTGGGCGGGTTCGTTCTCGTTTACGGGGACGGCGGCGCCGGCAAGACGACGGCCTGTATCGACTGGGCGGTTCACTTCGCAGCCGGCACACCCTGGCTCGGGATCCTCGAGCCCGCTCGTCCGCTCCGAATCCTGGTCGTCGAGAATGAGGGGCCACGACCGGAGTTCCGCCGCAAGCTGCGCCGCCGTCTGGACGCCTGGAACGAGCTCGAGGGGGCGCTCGGGTTGCCACTCGATGGGAGGCTCGGCGTGCTCTCGGAGCCGTGGGCCGCTCTCACGCTTCGCGAGGAGTCGCATCGGGCAGCGCTCGCGCAGGTTCTCGCCGACGTCGACCTCGTGATCGCGGGTCCGCTCTCGGGACTCGGCACCGAGGGAGGCGGAACGCTCGACGAGATCCGGGGATTCACCGCGCTCATGCAAGAGGTACGCGAGCTCACCGGGCATCCGGTCGCGTTCCTGCTCGTGCATCACGAGAACAAGGCCGGCTCCATCTCGGGCGCGTGGGAAGGCTCCACCGACGTCACCATTCACGTCCAACCGCAGGGCCACGGCCGAACCCGCGTCTACTGGCAGAAGGTCCGCTGGTGCTCGGCGCTGCACCAGACGACGACACACCTTCTCTGGGCGGACGGGGACTCGTTCATCGTCGAGGAGCGCGAGGAGATAACCGAGGCGACCATCGCCGAGGCCATCCTCACTGCAGCTCGCGAACGACCCGGCGAGACGTGGACGAAGATCCGCGAGCGGGTCAAGGGCAAGAGCACCACCGATGCCACAGCAGTTCGTGACCGGCTCATCCGTGACGGCGTGCTCGTGAACGAATCGAAGAGGAAAGACGGCTTCAACTTGTGGGCCGCCGATGACCCTGTCCTAATCCGTTCCGAGGCCGGAACGGAACTGGAACGG
>JACCWU010000099.1 GCA_013697465.1 Actinomycetota bacterium
GCCTCGGGCAACTCGCTTCGCGGCGGGGACGTCGAGATGGCCGGGGTATCCGACCAGCAGCGCGTCCGCGTCGTCGGCCGAGCCGAGCGCGAGCCGGCCCTCTGCGCGAACCACCCTCACGAGCCCGGAGAGGCTGGGTGAAAACTTGTGGCGCGTGTCTTCCCAGACCGGCAGATGCCGTTCCAGCACGTCGACCCCTGCGCCGCGTAGGCACAAGATCACCTGCGCATTGCGTGGGTAATCCCGCTCGTAGGTACCGAAGTAGAGGACCCGCATCCAGCTAGTGATGCGCAAGACCGGAGTCCGCTTGCGCCGACTCCGGTCGCGCGAAAATCCCTGAAGACGGCCGCCTTCGCGGCCTTGGCACTTCTCTTTCCATGAACCTCTAGCGGAGGATCTCTTCCACCGCCAGCTCCGTGCGCTCACGCTCGCCTACTCGCTCTTCGTGCTGGGAGGTTATGAGCTCGGAGAGGAGGCCAAGCGAGACGAACTGGATCCCCACGACCACGAGCAGCACGCCGAGCGTGAGCAGTGGACGTTGTCCGATACCCGCGCCGCCGATCTTGATCACGGTGAGATAGGCGAGGATCAACGACCCGACGAAGCCCATGAGCAGTCCGATGCCGCCGAAGAGGTGCAGAGGACGGTGCCGGTAGCGGCCCATGAAGGTGACGCTGAGCAGGTCGAAGAACCCACGGACGTAGCGCTCGAGCCCGTAGCGCGAGCGCCCGTGCTGGCGTGCTCGGTGGTTGACAGGGATTTCAGCCACGCGGAAGCCTCGATACGACGCAAGGACGGGAATGAAGCGGTGGAGCTCACCGTAGAGGCGCATCCCGCGCAGCACCTCCGCCCGGTACGCCTTCAAACCGCAGTTGACGTCGTGCAGGCGCACGCCGGACACAACTGCGGTCACCCAGTTGAAGACACGTGACAGGAGGCGTCTCGTCCACGGGTCATTGCGCCTTGTCTTCCAACCGGAGACGAGATCGAAGCCTTCGTCGAGCTTGGCAAGCAACTGGGGGATCTCTGCCGGATCGTCCTGAAGGTCCGCGTCGATCGTGACCATCGTGTCGCCTCGGGCTTCGAGGAACCCGGCCTGGAGCGCAGCGGCCTTGCCGAAGTTGCGGCGTAGATGGATGACCACGACGTTCGTCTCGTCGTTGTGTAGCTGCGTGAGGACGCCGAAGCTGCCGTCCGTCGACCCGTCGTCGACGAATACGGCTTCCCAGGGCTCGTCTCGCTGTTCCAGCGCCTCGGCGATCTCTCTATAGAGCGCCTCGAGCGACCGCTCTTCGTTGAAGAGGGGGACAACGACCGAGACCACGCCCGGAGGGTACAGACGTGCTAGGTCGGCGTCCTCACCCCCTTCGAGGGTCTCGAGAGCGTCTAAACCTCGAGCTGGAGCCCGTCGTGGGCGAGCTCGTACTCCTCGGGCGTCGGAAGCTCGCACGGGCGGTGAGTGAGGACGAGTCGCCGAGCATGAGACTGCTCGAATGCATCGAGCGCCTCGTCGAGCGAGAGGTGACCGCGAGGTTCCCCGTCGAGCTCCCCCCGGAGCAGGGTCGCCTCGCAGACGAAGAGATCCGCGTCCCGGGCCGCCTCGACCAGCTCGTCGCAGGGCGCCGAGTCGCCCGAGTACGCGAGAACGCGGCTCGAGTTCTGGACCCGGAAGGCATACGTCTGGAGCGTGTAGTGGGGAACGCGGATCGGCGTCACCGAGAGCCCGCCGGCCGAGAAGGCGACGTTCGGCTCGTACTCGGCGAGCTGGAACGCCCGCTCGAACATGTCGGGGAACCCGAGCCGCTCGCCGAGCGCGGTGAGGAAGGCGGCCCCACCCGGCTGAACCCAGAGCTCCGGCCGGGGCACGGGTCCGTTGTTAGACAGGTAGAAGCTGCCCCAGACCCACGGCACGAGGTCTCCCCAGTGGTCGAGATGGAAGTGCGTGATCGCGATCGCATCCACGCTCGGCCATAGCTCCGTCTCGCGGAGGCGGCCGAGCACGCCAGGCCCACAGTCGAGCAAGAGCTTCTCCGGACCCTCGACGAGGTAGCCGGAGTGGGCGCTTCCGGGGTTCGGCCATGCCGGCGAGGAGCCGATGACGGTCAAGCGCACCGCGGTATTCTGCCCACGTGCCGGAAAGGAAGATCCGGGTAGTGATCGCGAAGCCGGGCCTCGACGGCCACGACCGCGGCGCGAAGATCATCGCGCGGGCTCTCCGGGACGCGGGGATGGAGGTGATCTACACGGGTCTGCACCAGACGCCGGAGCAGATCGTCGAGACCGCGATCCAGGAGGACGCGGACGCGGTCGGCGTCTCGATCCTCTCCGGAGCCCACATGACGCTCGTCCCGCGCATCGTGGATGGGCTGCGGGCGAATGGCGCAGACGACGTCCTGGTTGTCGTCGGGGGCACCATCCCGCCAGACGACGCGGACGAGCTCAAGGCGAACGGCGTCGGCGCCGTGTTCGGCCCGGGAGCGACGACGGGGGAGATCGTCGACTTCCTTCGAGGCGCCGCGACCGTCTGAGCGGCGGAGCCAGAGGCTAGGACGTGACGGTGGACTTCACCGGCGGCGCCACCTTCGCTCCCGCAATTCGTCGGTCGACCTGGTAAACCGCGAAGTCCGGAGGCAGCGTCTCTGGCTCGATCCATGGCTCGACGGGGAGCTCCGGGTCGATCAACGGTAACCGGGCCAGCAGGTAGAGATCGCGGATGCCGTCGAACGGCCCGGTGGTTCTCCCGAGAATCGGCTGAAGCGAGGTGCCGAATGCGACGATCTCGCTCGGCACCTCCACGATCCCGTCCTGCAGCCGCGGTTGCTGTGCGCACGGAAAATACGGGGAGATGTAGGGGATGACGAGTTGTCGGGATCCTGCTCGCTCGAGCGTCTGTACGAGTCCCTCCGTCGCGTAGGTCACAGGAGCGGTCACGGCGACGGCGTTCCCGAAGGTTCCGGTACCTCGAATCGCAATGCGCACCGCACTTGCGCGTCGTGGTGGAACCGAGTCCTCGGAGAGCGCGAGGAAGCGCCACGCGACGATGTCGGCTCGCACTTCCAACGCGGGAGCAGCGGCTAGTTCCGCGCTTGCCAAACTTTCGACTCGGCTCTTTCGGATTCGTCCCCATTCGAACGCGAGCTTGGTCCGGGGGGCGATCGCCCCTGCCATGAACACGCCGACCCGGCTTCCGGAAGGCAGCTCGAACCACGGTGAGCGGTCGTACCCCGACGTGACAGGCCCGAGGGCGAAGCGCGGCAGCCCTGCGCCCGGAGGGGGTGGGACCCATGCGGGTGGCGGTGCGCTGCTCGCCGTCGCTTCGATGCGCTGCAGAGGGCGCGTCGAACTGGGTTGCAGAGCGACGAGGTCGTCCGCAAAGCCGCAGCCGCTATCGCCGCGAAGGGCCGCGATGTTCTGGTTCGTGAGTGTCCACGATCCCGTCTTGCCAGCATCCACGACCAGCACCCCGACGGTGAATGCGACGAGAGGCAGAGCAAGAAGGGGAACCGTCCAGGAGGCCACGCGCCAGGGTACCTCCCGAAGGTGCTCGTGGCGGCGGCGGGCAACCTCGGAGAGTGCAGCGCCCAGCAGCATGAGCCCAGGGAGAATCGCCGCGAGATTCGTCAGCGAGAGCCGAGACTCGAAGCCGAGCGTCCAGTCGAGCGTTCTGAGATCGGACGAGTTCCATTGCCCGCGCGCCGACCACGACCAGGCGGCGGCCACCATCGCTGCACCGACCCAGAGGAGAGGAAGATGTCGTGTCCGATGAGGTCGGGCTGCCTGGCTGCGAAGTCGCGCCGTTTCACACGCCACCGACACCGCGGCGATGGCGAGCAGCGTGCCGAAGTGCCACGGCCACTTGCTCGGGGTGAGGATCAACAGGAGAAGCCCCATCGCGAGTGCCGCGCTCGGAAGGTTCAGCAGTAGAGCTCCGTTTCGGCGCGTGCGTAGAAGTAAGGCCAGCACGGCCAACCCCATCAGCGCGACCGACTCGCGCCTCAGTGGAGTGCCATAAGGCGGCACCAGCAAGAAGTTGTACCGCGCGACCTCATCCTGCCAACTCGCGGTCGCGTCGCCGTACGCCCGGATTGTCGCCGCATCAGAGCTTCGCTGCTCGAGATCCGAGCCGACGACGGCCACGGTGACGAGCAGAGCGACCCCTGTCGCGAGGATCGTCGCAGAAACAGACACGCGCGAGCGCGCCCAGCGGACAAGTTTCGGTCCGACGACGAGCAGGGGTGCGATCGAGACGATGCCCGATGGGTGAGCAGGGACCGCGAGCGCGACGAGAACGACCGCGATGGCGATGGGCGCAACGGTCTCTCGCTCGACGAAGCGGACTGCGCAAGCAAGCACGCCGGCAACCAGGACCGCGACCACGGGCTCGGGCCGCAAGGTCATTCCCCACGAGAGCGCGCCGACTGCGAACGCACTGGCGAGCGCCCATAGAGCGATATGGTCGTCGCCGACGGACGACGCAAGCACGCGGGCAAGAACCCACCGGCAGAGCAACCACGCTGCGGCTAGGCAGAGCAGGGCGGGAATCCGAAGGACGACCAGCGCGCTCGAGCTTTGCGTGAGCCAGTGTTGTGCCCACTCGAGCCAATAGCTGAGCGGAAGATTCGTTCCTAGCGAGTTGTAGTAGTTCGAGAATCCACCGGCTGACTCGAACATGCTCTGCCTGGTCATGACCCAACCGTCGTCCGGGAAGGCGGGCGAGAGCACCCACCAGGCAAGGAGGATCGCGGCGACGAGCGCGTCGGCGGGATGAGCGGCGTCACGGGCTGCTCGCACCGTCGTGCGGAGGACGGACCTCGTGCCGCGCGGCCGCGGTCTCCCCTCGATCGCGACGAGTAGCAGTCCTCCGACCGCGAACAGCACGGCGACGATCCAGGCGACGGTTTGCCGCGGGGCCGCTCGACTGGCGTGTGTCCTCGTCGTGATCTCGATCGAGGGACGGCGTCCCGATCTTAGGTCGAGCGCGGAGAACACCCCGTTGACGGTCGGCATCGTCTCGAGCTTGTCGCTGTGCTCGATTTCAGCGTGTCCACCCTCCAGCAACCAGCCGCGATCGTTGAGATAGAGCCGGTAGCTGCAGTCTGCGCCAGCGCCGCGAGAAAGCGGAAGAGTGACCCGGTCGAGAACGCGATATCCGATGCTGACGGTGAGTCGTCGTCCTGTCCGACTCACCAGCAGACCGTCGCTCCGATCCGGATAGCGTGCGGTAGCCAGCACGGTGACGGAGTTTCCTGCCGCGCGTAGCGGACGCGGGAGCGAGCACGGAACGCGAGCGGACACCGCTTCCGGCGTCCGCTGGACAAGAAGGAGCGGCGTGTACCAGAGACGGGTCGGCGTGCCACCTTGGAGTTTCGTCGGCGGCCACGAGTACGTCGTTCGAAGGCGGTCGGCGGGGCCGAGCGCGGCGACAAGAGCGGCAGTGAGCGCTAGGAAACCAAGAACCTGGGCGATTCGAACACGTCTAGTCACACCGTCGGTCCTCCATGCCTCACTGGGCGTTCGGGCTGGACGCCCGAAATCCCGCCGTCTCGGCCGTGTCTAGTCAGTCACGGCAGGCACACGCCCTCGTCCGCGCCACGAGTTCTCGTGCCGATGGCTTACCTGTACGTCCTCGAGACCGCTCTCGCGGAACCAGCCCTCCAGCTCGGGTCCCGTGATGTAGGCGGCGGTCGGCGCGACGAGCTGATCGAACACGATGCCGTAGTTCTGGCGGAAGCCGAAGTCGGCGACGCTGGCGAGGTACTGATCGAGCGGGAGCGAGCGCCCGAGCCGCGTTCCGTGCAGCGGCCGGTACACGCCTTTCGCAGCGGCGTGGAAGCCGAGCGCGAGAGGCCAGGCGAGCCCGCGGAGCACCGTCGGCGGGATTCGCGTCGAGACGCGGCGAAGCGGCTCGACGACGTTGCGTACGAAGCCGTTGTTCTCGTACCCGTAGACCCACACCGCGATCGTTCCTCCGGGTCGGAGGTAACGAAGGAGCGTCTGAAAGCCGAGGTACGGGTCCGGTAGGTGATGCAGGACGCCGATCGAGTAGATCACGTCGAAGCCGCCGCCGCTCGCGGCCTCGCGAAACGGCGGCCGGAGCAGATCGCCCTGGACGACGTGAACATCGTCGAAGCCGGCCAGGTTCATGCGCGCGGTCTCGACCGCGCCGCTCAGGTCGATCGCGACGACTTCGCGCGCGCCGTACGACGCTGCGTAATACGCATGCCGCCCGATCCCGCAACCTGCGTCGAGCACGCGCTTGCCGCGGAAGGACGCCGGGTCGAGCGGGTGGATCCAGTCCAAGAACTGCGCTTCGAACTCGGGATGCATCTCGACGAAGTGCTGCCACTGCCACCCGAACGACGCCGCGGTCTTGCGCTGCTGATCCACGAGGTCCGGCGGCACCATGCGCGGGATACCGCCGTGGATCGGCCACTCGAGTCCGCAACCGTTGCAGAGGAGCTCACCGAACTCGATCTCGTCCCCCGTGTCTCCTGTCGAGACGAGCTCGAGCGGATCCGACGAGATCGGGCAGACCAGCGTGTCGACGAGCTGTCGCTTCACGTGGCCAGCCAGCGCCTGTGCCAGAGCTGGAACATGAAGAGTGTCCAGAGTTGCTTGCGGTGGTCGCGGCGCCCGGTCAGATGCTCCGACAGCACCCGCTGCACCTCGGCCTTCTCGAAAATACCCTGGCTGCGAAGGCGGTCGGGTGAGAGCTCGTCGGTAACCGCTTCGCGCAACTCGCCTCTCAGCCACTGCGCGACCGGGATGCCGAAGCCCTTCTTCGAGCGCGTCGCGATTCCCGGCGGAAGAACGTCCTTCATCGCCTCTTTCAGCAGGTGCTTCGTCTCGAATCGGCGGAGCTTTAGCCGCGGCGGGACACGGCCGAGGAATTCGACGAGGTCGACGTCGAGGAACGGCGCCCGCACCTCGAGCGAGCACGCCATGCTCGCGCGGTCGACCTTCACGAGGATGTCGTCTTGGAGGTACGTCTTCGCGTACAGGTACACGAGACGCTCGAGCTCGTTCCTCGTAGGAGCGCTCGCGAACGCTCGCCGCTGCTCCTCGAGAGGATCGGACGGCGCGGAGGTGAGCAGCGCGTCGAGCTCTTCGGGCGCGAAGGACCCGAGCCATGTGGGGTGCCGCTCGTCGGCGGACGACGCCGCCGCGCGCAGGAAGCGCTTGACCTTGAAGTCCAGGCTGAAGTTCGCCGTGGAGGTCGGCAGCTTCCCGGCGAGCGGTACGAGCACCCTTCGGTGCACGGGCCCGGGCATGCGATAGAGCCTCGCGACGCGGTCCGCGGGGAACGTCGGATACCCCGCCAGAAGCTCGTCGCTGCCATCGCCACCCAGGGCGACGGTGACCGACTCGCGCGTGAACCGCGACAGCAGGTAGGTGGGTAGAACGGACGCGTCCGCGAACGGCTCGTCGAGCACGTCGACAACCGCCGGCAGCAGGTCCAGCAGATCACGTGCGGTGAAGACGTCCTCGCGGTGATCGGTGCCGAAGTGAGCGGCGACGCGGCGGGCGTGGCCGGACTCGTCGAAGCTACGCTCCCCGAAGCCGATCGAAAACGTCTTGACGAGCCCTGCCGGAAGCTCGGCCGCCATCATCGCCACGACGGAGCTCGAGTCGATTCCACCGCTCAGGAACGCCCCCAGCGGCACGTCGCTGATCAGCCTGCGGCGCACCGCCTCTCGAAAGCGCACTCGGAACTCCTCGACGTAGTCGCCGTCACTCTGCACGCCGTTGCTCGAGCCGAACGAGAGATCCCAGTACTGTTCGATCGAGGACTCTCCGTCGCGCCAGAGCAGCAGGTGCCCGCCCGGCAGCTTCTTGACGCCCTCGAGGATCGAGTGCGGAGTCGGCACGTACTCGAGCGCGAGGTACTTGCAGAGGCTCTCGAAGTCGAGCGCCCGCGGGCACAGCGGGTGCTCCCGCAGCGCCTTGAGCTCCGATCCGAACAGAAGCGAGCCGTCGACCTCCGCATAGTAGAGAGGCTTTTTCCCGAAGCGGTCGCGCGCGAGGACGAGGCGCCGCTCGGGCTCATCCCAGAGCGCGAACGCGAACATGCCGTTCAGCCGCTCGACGCAGCGCGGGCCGAGGTCTTCGTAGAGATGCACGAGCACCTCCGTGTCGGCGTTCGTCGCGAAACGGTGGCCGCGTGTCTCGAGATCCCTGCGCAGCTCGCGGAAGTTGTAGATCTCGCCGTTGAAGACGAGCTGGACGGAGCCGTCCTCGTTCGAGATCGGCTGGTTGCCCGACTCGATGTCGATGATCGAAAGGCGGCGGAAGCCGAGGCCGGCCGCGACCCCCTCCTTGCGCTCCGCGACATAGAAACCTTCGTCGTCCGGACCGCGATGCCGAAGGTTCCGCGTCATCCGAGCGAGCACCTCCCGATCGACGGGTTCGCGCCCCACGATCCCGCAGATCCCGCACATCGCAGTCCGGGCCGCTACGAGAGCGGCTCGAAGTCCTCGAAGTTGTGCCGTTCCCGAACGAGGTAGACGGGCTTCGACTGAGACTCGTGGTACGTCCGCACAATCAGCTCCGCAAGCAGGCCGAGGAGGATGAGGTTCACGCCGATCGTGAACAGGAAGACGCCGACGAGGAGCGAGGGCTGGCGGTAGACGAAGACGCCGTTGAAGACTCGCTGGTACGCGGTCCACGCGACGAACAAGGATCCGAGGAAACAGAGGACGAGGCCGCTCCCTCCGAAGACGTAGCTCGGCTTCGTCGACCAGACGCTCAAGAACTTCACCGTGAGCAGGTCCAGCAGCACCTTGACGGTGCGACCGAGGCCGTACTTGCTGCGACCGGCGACACGCGGATGGTGCCGGACGGGGATCTCGGCGATGCGGGCACCCGCCTGGTGGGCGAGAGCAGGAAGGAACCGGTGCATCTCACCGTAGAGCTGGGTCTCGTGCACGATCTCCGCGCGATACGCCTTCAGCGTGCAGCCGTAGTCGTGCAGGCGCACGCCCGTGACCCGCCCGATCAGCCAGTTCGCAACCCGTGAGGGGAAGCGGCGCAGGAACGAGTCGTGCCGCTCGACACGCCAGCCGCTGACGACGTCGTAGCCCTCCTCGATCTTCTCGAGCAGGCGCGGGATGTC
>JACCWU010000107.1 GCA_013697465.1 Actinomycetota bacterium
CGTCGCGGCGGGGATCCTGCTCGACGTGTCGCCGATCCTGACGGCGCTCGTCGCTGCGGTCCTCGGAGGCGTGGCGATCGAGATCCTCCGCTCCCGCGGGAGCACCGCCGGTGACCAAGCGCTGGCACTCGTCTTCTATACGGGGATCGCGCTCGGCGTCGTGCTCGTCTCGTCGGCAGGTGCCCTGAACGTCGACCTCTTCCAGTACCTCTTCGGCTCAATCCTCACTGTGACCCGCACCGATCTCCTCATGATCGCGACCCTCGGGGCCGTCGGGCTCGGGACCATCGGCCTCCTCTACCGTGCGCTCGCCGGGATCGCAGTGGACGAGGAGGGCGCCCGCGTGGCAGGCGTGCCGATCGGAGCGCTCAACGTGGCTGTCGCGGCTCTTGCGGCAGTCACCGTCGCGCTCTCCATGCGGGTGGTCGGCATCCTGCTCGTGGCGGCGCTCATGGTTCTCCCGGTGAGCGCGGCGAGTCGAGTCGCGTGGAGCATGCGCTCGACGCTCGTGCTCTCGATGGTGCTCGGCCTGGGCTCCGCGCTCGCCGGCCTGACTGTCGCGTACTACGCGGATCTCCCGCCGGGAGGAACGATCGTCCTGGTCGCGTCCGGGCTGTACGTCGCCTGCATGCTCGTCGCGGCCGCGCGCGGGCGCTGACTTACGCCGCGGCCACGGCGGCGCCGGCGCCGTGCTCGTGGCAGCTGCGGCAGCGCGCTTCGTACTGCTCCGCGGCTCCGACGACCACCGTCTCGCCGGAATAGGGCGCCGGACGCCCGTCCACGAGCCGCTGCGTCGTCGTCGCGGGGCCGCCGCAGCGGTGGCAGACGGCCTGGAGCTTGTCCACGAACTCGGCGTGCGACAGAAGCTCGGGCATCGGCCCGAACGGGAGGCGCCGGAAATCCTGGTCGAGCCCGGCCGCGATCACGCGTGCGCCGCCCTCGGCGAGCTCTAGCGCGGCGGTGACGACGCTCGGCTCGAAGAACTGGATCTCGTCGATGCCGACGACTTCGGCTCCGTGCGCTCGCCAGAGGAGCTCGCGGACGCAGGAGATCGGCACAGCTCGCATGCGCACTCCCGCATGGCTGACGACGTCAATCGCCGCGTAGCGGTCGTCCAGCATCGGCTTGAAGATCGCCACGCGCTGTCCGGCGATCTCGGCGCGTCGCAGCCGGCGGATCATCTCCTCGCTCTTGCCGCTGAACATCGGCCCGCAGATGACCTCGAGCCAGCCGCCTCGCTGCGGGGGAATCCGGATCACATCCCGATCCTAGTAGTGTGATCGGCGGTCGTTCCCGAGCCGCGAGAACGCCTCGGCACCCCTGCTACACTCTGGCCCGCGCGGCGGCGTAGCTCAGTTGGTTAGAGCAGCGGAATCATAATCCGCGTGTCGCAGGTTCGAGTCCTGCCGCCGCTACTCGCACCTCACTTTTTTCGTCCCACCCGTCCTCATCTCGGAAAGAAAAGAATGGCAACCGGAGTCAGAGTCGCGATCACGCTCGCCTGTACGGAGTGCAAGCGACGTAACTATCAGACCCAGAAGTCGAAGCGGAACTCGCCCGACCGGGTCGAGCTCAACAAGTACTGCCGCTGGTGCGGCAAGCACACGGCGCATCGGGAGACGCGGTAATGGCACGTGAGACACGTAGACAGCGGCGGGCCGCACGGGCCGCCGCGGGTGACGGGACGCCGACGCGCCGTGGGCGGCAGCAGCAGGTTCGACCTTCGCAGCAGCCGATCAAGCAGCAGACGGGGCGCAGAGAGTCCAAGCCCCGCGGCCAGTTCGTCCGGGAGTCAGCCGCAGAGCTCCGGAAGGTCGACTGGCCTACACGGCGCCAGACCTTCCAGGGAGTCGTCGTCGTCCTCATCGCCTGCGCCATCGTCGGCGCATATCTCTGGGGACTCGACCAGATCTTCCGGCCCCTCGTCGACCGCGTTCTGCTCTAGGAAGGCACCGATGTTCTACTGGTACGTGATCAACACCTACTCCGGGCACGAGAACAAGGTGAAGACCAACCTCGAGCACCGGATCGTGTCCATGAGCCAGCAGCCGAGCTTCCGGCGCGTGGTCGTCCCCACCGAGCAGGTCATCGAGACGAAGGATGGACAGAAGGTCCAGATTGAGAAGCGCGTCCTTCCCGGCTACGTGCTCGTGAACATGAACATGACGGACGACTCGTGGACGGTCGTCAAAGGCACTCCTGGCGTCACCGGCTTCGTCGGCGCCGGCGCGAAGCCCGTTCCGCTCTCGCAGCCGGAGGTCGACCGCATCCTCCACCACGGAGCCCCCGCGGGCGGGCAGGCGCAGAAAGCCGTCGTCGAGTTCTCGCTCGGGGAATCGGTCAAGGTCACGTCCGGCCCGCTTTCCGACTTCGACGGCGAGATCGTGGACGTGAACGCCGACGCGCAGAAGCTCAAGGTGCTCGTCGACATCTTCGAGCGGCAGGTCCCTGTCGAGCTCAGCTTCGACCAGGTGAAGAAGATCGACTGATGGCGAAGAAAGTCCTCACGATCATCAAGCTCCAGATCCCCGGCGGCCAGGCGAACCCCGCGCCTCCGGTTGGTCCAGCGCTCGGTCAGCACGGCGTCAACATCATGGAGTTCTGCAAGGCGTTCAACGCGCAGACTGCGCAGGAGAACGGCCGCATCACGCCCGTGGAGATCACCGTCTTCGAAGACCGCTCGTTCACGTTCATCACGAAGACGCCTCCGGCGGCGGTCCTCATCAAGGAGGTCTTGAACCTCGAGTCCGGCTCCGACGAGCCGAACCGGAACAAGGTCGGCCGGCTCTCGCAAGCACAGCTTCGCTCGATCGCCGAGACGAAGATGCCGGACCTCAACGCGCGTGACGTGGACGAGGCGATGAAGGTCATCGCGGGGACGGCGCGGTCGATGGGTGTGGAGGTGGAAGCGTGAGCTTCCGGCTCCACGACCGGGGAAGGGTTGCGGGAAACCGGGAGGTTTCCCGCTCTGCCGGCCGTGTGAGTGGCACGGCCGGTGAGAAGGGGGCACGTGGGGGAAACAGGGTTTCCCCCACGGGAGCACGGCGTAGCCGTGCGACGGGTGTGGAGGTGGACTGATGAGCGGCCACGGCAAGCGCTATCGCAACGACCTGTCGCAAATCGACCGTGAGCATGCGTACACGCCGCTCGAGGCGGTGCGGCTGGTCAAAGGCTCCGAGGGCGCCAAGTTCGACGAGACGGTCGAAGCACACTTCCGCCTCGGCCTGAACGTCCGCCATGCAGATCAGCAGCTTCGCGGGACGATCATGCTGCCGCACGGCATCGGGAAGGACGTGCGCGTCGCCGTCTTCGCGGAGGGCGAGAAGGCGCGCGAGGCAGAGGACGCGGGTGCGGACATCGTCGGCTCGGCTGATCTCGCGACCAAGATCGAGGCGGGCTTTCTCGACTTCGACGTTGCCGTCGCGACGCCCGACATGATGGGCGTCGTCGGCAAGCTCGGCCGCGTGCTCGGCCCGCGCGGGCTCATGCCGAACCCGAAGACGGGAACCGTCACGTTCGACATCGCAAAAGCGGTTCAGGACTCCAAGGCGGGAAAGCTCGAGTACCGGACGGATCGCGGCGGCAACGTCCACGTCCCGATCGGCAAGCGGAGCTTCGAGGAACGCGCGCTGCTCGAGAACTACGCGGCGCTCATCGAGGAGATCGTTCGCGCCAAGCCGTCGGCGGCGAAGGGGCGCTACATCAGGCAGATCACCCTCGCCACGACGATGGGTCCGGGCATCCACGTGGACTCGACCCGGACGCGCGACGTCGCCGAGGAGCTGGGCGAATCAGCTGGCGCCGATTCGCCTAGAGAGGCAGCTACAGTCTCGCCGTAACCATCGACTAGCTCCGCCGGAGACAGCTGGCAGCCCTCTGTGGCAGAGGTCCAGCCGAGGCAGGTTTGATAAAGGCGATTCGCCGGATCGGGCCCGCTTCGACGCGGGTCTAGTCATTTCCGGAGGAAATGACATGTTGAGAGCGGACAAGGAACGGATCGTCGCGGAGCTGGCGGATCAACTCAGCTCGGCCGACACACTGATCGTCGCGGACTATCGCGGCCTCACGAACAAGCAGCTCGAGGCGCTCCGCGACGTTCTGCTCGAGCACGGCGCGCGCTTCCGCATCGTGAAGAACACGCTGACGCGCCAAGCTGCGCAGGTGGCCGGGGCCGAAGGGCTGCTCGTAATGCTCGAGGGTCCGACCGCGATCGCGTTCATCGAGTCGAGCGGAGACCCGGCGGCGGTCGCCAAAGCGCTGGCGACGACGGCGAAGGAGACGAACGTGCTCACGCTCCGCGGCGCCATCTTCGAGGGTCAGACGCTCTCCGGCGACAAGGTCGCCGAGCTCGCGGCGCTGCCACCCGTCGACGTTCTGAAGGCACAGCTCGTCGGCGCGATCGTCGCGCCGCTCACGCAGCTCCTGGCGCTCGTGTCGGCTCCGCTGCGCGACCTCCACGGTCTCGTGGACGCTCGGATCAAGCAACTCGAGGACCGGGGGCAGGTCGTGGAACCCGCCGCCCGTGAACCGGAGCCGGCCGCCGAGGGTTCTCCCGCTGAGGCTGACGAGGTGGCTGAGAGCCCAGCCGAGGCAGGCACACCGGCAGATTCCGCCTCAGCGGAATCTGCCGACCAAGAAGGTTCAGAGGACTCGACACCAGATGTATCACCGGCTGAAGAGGCTGAGAAAGAGGAGGAGCAGTAATGGCGACTGATGTTTCGAAGGTGCTCGATACGCTCGGCAAGATGACCGTGCTGGAGCTCGTGGAGCTCAAGAACTCGATCGAGGAGGAGTGGGGCGTGACCGCCGCCGCGCCCGTCGCGGTCGCCGCTGCCGCGACCGGCGGAGGGGACGGTGCGGCCGCGGAGGAGGAGAAGGACTCCTTCGACGTCGTGCTCACGGCGACGGGCGACAAGAAGATCCAGGTGATCAAGGTCGTCCGCGCGGTGACCGGCCTCGGGCTCAAGGAGGCGAAAGACGTCGTCGACGGCGCTCCGGGCGCCGTCAGGGAAGGCGTGCCGAAGGAAGAGGCCGAGTCGATCAAGGCTCAACTCGAAGAGGCCGGTGCGGGCGTCGAGCTGAAGTAACCGCGGGTGCCTGTCACCGGGACAGTCCCGTTGACAGGCACCAGGCTTGCCTCATCCGCTATCCTTCCGTGACGCATTCCACCGCCCCGAGGCGGTTGCGGTGGAGTGTGCTCGTGCGC
>JACCWU010000149.1 GCA_013697465.1 Actinomycetota bacterium
ACTCGAGGTCGTTCACCTTCTCGCGGCGGAGCCCGCCCCAGATCGACCGCTCGGTGACGGTCGGGCTCGAGCGGAAGACACCGCGACGGACGAGGTCGAAGAGCGTCGCCGTGAACTCGAACGAGCCCGCCTCTCCGCCCTGGCGCACGAGTGTGGGGACGAGGGCGGGAGGCGTGTCCGTGGGTGGCTCCTGCTCGTACTCGCGGTCGTACCCCGTGTTCGGCTCGCGTCCCCAATGCCAGAAGACGAGGCCCGCGACGAGGAATGCAGGAATTGTTCCGAGCAGCAGGACGATCAGGGCGGTGCGGAACGGATGCGCCTTCAGCTCGTCGATCTGCTCCGAGTCCTCATGAGCCTGGTCGGCGTCGGCCTGCTCCTCGGCGACGATCGTGTCGAGTCCCGGACCGTCCTCCAGGCGCATCCCCGTGGCCGACGAGAACGCCTCTCTCGGGAAGACGGCGCGAAGCTCGACGAACTGGCTCGCCGGGACATCCACGGCTCGCAGCCGCGCGCTGTCTCCCACCACGGTGACGTCGCCGCGAACCCAGACCGGATGGCCCCAGGCCCTGACGACACCGCCCGGGCCGGCCGTCACCGCGGTGAGGCGGCCAAGCCGCTGCTCCCATTCGTCGCCCCACACCTGCAAGTTCACGTCCACGACGTCGTCGTAGCCGACCGCGAGTCCCGTGAATCGGTAGCGGATCGTGAACGTCCTGGTCTCGTCGGCGGCGGCGAAGCGCCACACCACGCGCAGACGGCCGCCGAGGTCCTTCACCCCATAGGTTCCGGTCAGGCCCCCGGGTTCGAGCTCCGTCGAGGCGCCGGGTCGAAAGGTCTGGCCACCCTCGGACACACCGAGCACCTCCACGCGCTCGCCGGAGCGGACCGGAATCTCTCGGAACCCGTAGGTAAACGGCGGAGAGCCGAAGAACGAGACCTGGATGTCCTCCTCGACCGAGACGGCGCCGTTCGCGAGCACCTCCACCCGGACGTCGGCCGAGGCGAGATCGTACGAGCGAGCGGATGCCACGGGCGCAAGGGCGAGCGCCGCGAGCACGGCCGCCGCGAGCGTGAGCGCGAGCCGCTTCAGCTCGAGAAGTCGACGCGAGGCGGTTCTCGTTGGGCCTCCACCTCGACCTCGAAGAACTCGCGGATGGAGAACCCGAACGGCCCGGCGAGGACGACGCCCGGGAACGTCTGCACGGCGTTGTTGTAGGTCAGCACGGAGTCGTTGTAGACCTGGCGCGAGACGGCGATCCGGTTCTCCGTCTCGGCGAGCTCCGTCTGGAGCTGGCGGAAGTTCTCGTCCGCCTGCAGCTCGGGATACGCCTCGGCGACTGCGAAGAGCCTGCCGAGCGCCTGGCTCAGGATGCCCTCGGCCGCGCCCGTCTCGGCCGGCGTCTGCGCCTGTTGCGCGTTGGCCCGAGCCTGGGTCACCGCCTCGAACGTTCCCCGCTCGTGCGCCGCGTAGCCCTTGACCGTCTCGATGAGGTTCGGGATCAGGTCCCAGCGCCGCTTGAGCTGAACTTCGATCTGCGCCCATGCGTTGTCGACGCGGTTCCGCAGCCGGACGAACCGGTTGTAGAGCCAGATGAGGATGAGCACGACGGCGACGACGACCGCCAGGAGCACGATGAGCCAGATCACGCGCCCGACTCTATGGATAGCGTGCGCGAATGGCAACCGTCGCGGGACTCTTCGTCTCTCCGAAACGCAAGAGCGGCCGCTCCGACTCACGCGACCGCGTGCTCGCGATCGAGAGCCACGGGCTCGAAGGCTGCGCTCACGGCGGTCGCGCACGGCGAGATCGCGCTCGGCGACGCAGTCGAGCGCCTTTGATTCAGCCGCGACGGCGGCAGACGAAGATCATGTCCTCGTCGCCCTCGAACGGTCGGCGGTCGAACCAGCCATAAAGCGCCTCGACGTCGAGCTCCGCCTCGTCCAGGAGCCGGAGCCACTCCGGCGCCGAGAGCCAGTGGAGGTCGAACGTCGCAGCGGCATCTCGGGAGCGCACCGAAAGCGAGAGCGTCCGCGTTCCCTCGTCCCAGACGGCGCGCTCCTCGATCCCGGGCTCTCGCTCGAGCCAGCGTCCGTGGGTCTCCTCGATGTCGTCCCGGCTC
>JACCWU010000150.1 GCA_013697465.1 Actinomycetota bacterium
ACACCAGCCGTACCGCCCGGTCACGCAGCTCATCGGGGTACTTCCTCGGTCTCGCCATCGCTGGAGCATCTCCTTCCGCCAGGACAGCGCCTGGCTTCGGAGCCTCCAGAATTCCCAGGGTCCTTCATTTCGTTCTCTTGATCGTGATCGACAGGGCAAACTTTTGCCCAACTTTTGCCTTCACGGGATGGGTGCGGTCCTTCATGACCTCGATTCCGCCGTTACAAGCCCGTCCATGCCCTCTTCAAGCGAGAGCACGCTCGCACAGCGCGGGGTGCACTCCGCCGCTGTAGTAATCCTCGTTGGCTGACGGGGAGGCGCCAAGACCATCTCGCTTCCGCGACCCTTCGCCGCCAAGCCCCGCGAGAGCGCGCGAAAGGAAGTAGGGTCGTGCTCGTCAGCTCATCCCTCACGAAGCTAGGAGGAAGCAATGCCAAGCACCGAAATCAAGAACTTCGACTCGCCCGACGAGGTACGCCCGTTCGAGGGAAATGGCAAGGCGGACGTGCTCAAGATCGGCGGCCAGACGGTTGGTCGCGGCACGTTCGAACCTGGCTGGCGCTGGTCGAACAACGTGAAGCCGATTGCCGGGACTGATTCGTGCCAGGTGTCGCATCTCGCCTACGTCGTCTCCGGCCGAATGGGGATTCGGATGGACGATGGGAGTGAGGCCGAGGTCGGCCCCGGCGACGTTTTTGCTTGCCCGCCGGGTCACGATGCGTGGGTTGTCGGCGACCAGCCGTGCGTGGCCGTGGACTTCGGCGAGTTCGGCGAGTACGCCAAGCGAACCTGAGGCCGCACCGACAGTAACGAATGTCGAGGGCCAGCGACCTGTTACGAAGGACGCTGCCCTGATGTGGCCGCACGCTCGGCAGCCGAACGTCATATCCCTGCTCCGGAGCGTAACCGCACCGTCTCCGTGGGCTCCGGAGCCGTCGATGATTCCTACACCCCGACGTGTGATCCCGCTCGGGGTTGTACGTTTACCCGATGAAGATCCTCTATCTCGCAACCGCTGGGGCGGCCGACCCGACCAGGGCGTCGATTCCGCTTCACATCGCGGCCAACGGCTCGGTCGGTGAAGGGCAGGAGTGCGCGGTCGTGCTGGTGGGCGACGCGACGGAGCTCGTCTCGCGCGAGAAGGCAGAGCGGGTCGAGGGCGTCGGCATTCCGCCGGCGAAGGAGCTACTGCAGAAGCTCCTCGACAACCGGGTTCCCGTTTACATCTGAAAGGGCTGCGCCGTCGCCCGTGGGGCGACCGACGCAGACCTGGAGTGGCTGAACGCGAGCTGGCTCACGCCACCGGAACTCGCTCGGATGATCGCCGAATACGACCGCGCCGTGAGTGTCTAGCCGCTCCCTCTGGAGTAGACCGGATCCTTACCGAGACCGGATGGGCTCCAGCTTGCTCGGGTACCCGGTTCGGACGCACGCGGGCGTGATCTGGCCGGTGGAACCTCAGATCGCATAACCCGGAGGTCGCAGGTTCAAATCCTGCCCCCACTACTGGAAGAGCCCGGGGGACGGGGCTTCTTTCGTCCTCGAGACTCGAAGCGGAGGGTGAAACCTTTGCCTCACTTTTGCCCGCTTGGCGCGGGCATGCATGACCGCCGGCTTGCAAACCCGCATAGACGTGCCTGTGCTGCGCGGTGCCGCTGAACGCGCTCTGTGAGCGGACTAACGGCCTGGGCGGATGCGCTGCGACGGCATCCTGCGGCATCGCTCGGAAGTGGTCCGCTTGCAGAAATCTTGCATCGAGCCGAGAATCGCCGCCGATGTCTGATGCTGAGATACCGGAATGGCTAGTTCCACTCGGGAAGCCGGTCTCCGTTCAGTTGCATACGGAGCGTGACGAGTGGCTCCACCATCTCATGACGGCCCTCGGCGAGATCGTTCAGCTCCAAGGTCATAGCCGTGCCTTCCGGTTTCCGGAGGAGCAGATGTCTCTCCCCCCGCACTACGAGATCACGGCAACGATCGAGAGGAGGTTCTCGCCCAGGATCCGGCGCGCTTCCGCGTCCGGTGGGACGACGGGCGCACGAGCATCTTCGCCCCCTCGGCAGGTGTCGCGAGGATCGAGCCGCGCAAGAGAGAGCGCGTGAAGGCCTGACCGACGGGGAGGCTGCGCGGCGCTACCACGAGTGCACCGGCAACGGCGCTCGCTCTTCGCCGGCCGGAGGCCACGCTGCGTACGGTGAGCGAAAGTGCCGCTCGTTTGGCTCGAGCGGCCCTGCGGTCTCAGCGCCCAACGCGGGCTGCACGCTCCTGCGTGGGCACGAGCAGCTCCTCGTACAGTGACGCAATGCGGCGGGCGATCGCCGGCCAACCGTAGTGGCGGCTCTCGGCGTAGGCACGCTCGCCGCGCGCGCGTCGTTCCTCGCGATCGCTTGCGGCCGCGACGAGCGCGTCGGTGAGCGCGTCGACGCCGTCGGGAGGGACGAGCCAGCCGGTCTTGCCGTTGGCGACGATCGCCGCCGGTC
>JACCWU010000156.1 GCA_013697465.1 Actinomycetota bacterium
GGGGAAACCATGTTTCCCCCGTGTACCCCCTTCTTCGTCGCGGCAGAAATGCAAGCGGATATTTGGCCTCCCGGCCGGCAAAGCCGGCCTTCGGCCGCGTGCGCGTAGCTCTCCTTGAACGAACGACTCAGGGAGAGGCCGGGTCTACTCCGCGCCGCGAGTCCACGCGGTCCGGTAGGCGCTCTTCGAGGCGCTCTACGACCCGGTGCTCCACTCCGCGCGCTGCCAGGCGGATCGCGTTTGCGATCGCGACGCGCGAGCTCGATCCGTGCGCGATCACGACGAGGCCCCGGAGACCGAGCAGGTACGCGCCGCCGTAGGTCTCCGGATCGAGCCGACGCTGAACACGTCGGGCGCCGGGACGGATGAGGAGCCCGCCGAGCTTGCCCCGGACCGACGACTCGAGCTCGCTGCGAATCGACTCGAGCAGGCTTCGTATCGTCCCCTCGAGGGCCTTCAGGGCCACGTTGCCCGTGAAGCCGTCCGTCACGACGACGTCCGTGTCGCCTTCGAGTAGCCGTCTGCTCTCCGTGTTCCCTCCGAAACGCAGGCCGCTCGCGCGCAGGAGCGCGTGAGCCTCGAGCGTAAGCTGGTTCCCCTTCTCGTCCTCTTCGCCGATCGAGAGCAACCGCACCTCCGGATCCTCGATGCCGAGGATCTCCTGCGCGAACACCGCGCCCATATGGCCGAACTGGAGCAGGTGCTCGGGTCGCGCATCGGCATTTGCACCCGAGTCGATGAGGACGGTCGGGCCGGCGCGAGCGGGGATGACGACCGCTATCGCCGGGCGAAAGACTCCGGGCAACCGGCGGACGTGGAGGAGCGAGGCCGCCAGCACGGCCCCCGTGTTCCCCGCGGAGACCGCGGCATCTGCGTCGCCGTCTGCGACGGCACGGATCGCACGGACGAGCGAAGAGTTGAGCTTCGTGCGAACCGCCTCGACCGGAGACTCGTCCATGTCGATCGACTCCGGCGCCTCGACCAGCCTGCACCCGTGAGCGTCGAGATCTGAAGGCCCGTAGAGGATCGGCTCGATCTCGGGAGACATGGCACCGGCGGCTCCCGCGACGATCTCCTCGGGACCGCGGTCGCCCCCGAGTGCGTCCACGGCGACTCGGATCATGCGGGGAGTATCTAGGGAGCTTGGACGCGGAGCGGCTCGACCTCGCGGCCCCGGTACGTCTTGCAGTTCGGGCACACGCGATGCGCCAGCTTGGGCTGCCGGCAGTTCGGGCAGACCTGCACTCGAGGAGCCGTGATCCCATGCTGCGCGCGGCGCTTGTCGCGCCTGGACTTCGACGTTTTCTTCTTCGGGACGGCCACGAGCGGCTGCCGACTATAGCGGAAGGCCTATTTCGCGACTCGGCGAGACGCTCTCGAGAAAGCGGCGGTCGTGCGAAACGACGAGGAGGGTCCCGTCGTAGCCCGCAAGCGCCGCCTCGAGCTGCTCGATGGCCTCGATGTCGAGATGGTTCGTGGGCTCGTCGAGGACGAGGAGGTTGACGCGGCGGGATTGGAGCTCTGCGAGGTGCGCGCGAGTTCTCTCGCCGGGTGAAAGCGTCGCGCAGGGCCGGCGCACGTGGTCGGCGCCCAGGCCGAACTTTGCGAGCAGCGTTCGCGCGGTCGACTCGTCGAGAGCCGTGCGCGAACGGAACGCAGGCAGCAGCAGCTCACCGCCGGCGTACCCGCTTCTTCGCTGAGCCACCACGCCGATGCTCGTACGACGACCGACGACGCGCTGGCCGTCGCACAGCGGGATCTTTCCGATCAGCATCCCCAGCAGCGTCGTCTTGCCGCTCCCGTTCCTCCCAGTGACGGCGACTCGCTCCCTGGGCGAGAGGTCGAGCGTCACAGGACCGAGCCTGAACGAGCCCCGCACGGCCACTGCGTTCTCGAGCCTGGCGACGACGTCGCCGGGTCGCTCGCCTGCCTCGAGCACGAGCCGCAGCTCCCACGGCTCGAAGGGTTTCTCGGGAAGTTCGCTCCGCTCGAGTGCCCGCTCGGCCTGGCGCACTTTCGTACGCAGCGCCTGGGTAGCGCGCCGATCCGCGCCGCCGGTCGCCTTGCCAAGCGAGTCACCTAGACCGCGCGCCTCGGTGCGGCGCTTGGCGAGAAGCTGGGACACGCGGCGCCGGCGGACGACGGCCTGGTCGTACTCCGCGTACGCTGCACGCCGCTCGGCAGCTCGCGCCGCCTCGTATGCGCTCCAGTTTCCGGCCCACTCGCGGATCCGTCTCGACGAGGGCTGGACGGAGACGATCCGGCTGACCGTCCGGTCGAGAAACGCGCGGTCATGGGAGACGACGACGAGCGCGCCGGCGTAGGAGTCGAGAAACGACTCGAGCCGCCCGAGCCCGTCCAGGTCGAGATCGTTCGTCGGCTCGTCGAGCAGGAGAACGTCGTAGCGCGAGAGCAGGATCCCGGCAAGCGCAGCCCGAGCGCTCTCGCCACCGGACAGCTCTCCGGTCGGGCGTCCGAGATCGACCGCCAGCCCGAGCTCCGCGCAAGTCGTGCGTGCGCGGGCCTCGAAGTCGCCGCCCCCGAGCGCGAGGAAGCGCTCGAGCGCGAGCGTGTAGCGAGCGCCGGAGGACTCGTCCGAGGCGAGCGCGCGAGACGAGGCCTCGAGCTCGCGCTCGGCGCCGGCCACCCCGGTCCGCTCCGAAAGCACCCCGAGGATGCCGTCGACTCGCTCGGCCTCTCGCTCCTGGGAGAGGTAGCCTATGGTCAGCGCCTCCGGCGCGCGGACGACCGTCCCTTCGTCCGGCTGCTCGAGGCCCGCGAGGATCCGGAGCAGTGTCGACTTGCCGACGCCGTTCGGGCCGACGACGCCGATCCGCGCCTGCGGGCCAACGGCGAGCGTGGCCTGATCGAGAACGGTGTGAGCGCCGTAGTGCTTTCCGACGCCCGCGAGCTGAACCCGCATGCACGAACCTCCTGGCCGTGAGACAGACGCGCCGAGGCGCGTCGAAGCGAGAATGGGGCCGGTCAGTCCGTCATAGGGCGACGCCGAGGCGCCGCTGCGATCTTACCGCGGCCAGGACTGCCCGAACGAGTGACTCGAGGTCGTAAGGGTTCGGTAAGCGCAGGGCGAGCGCAGACGTACCGACGCTGCGGAACGGGTACCAACCGAGGGGAAGGCGCTTCATCGATCCGAATGGAAAGGGGCATCAACGATGGCAGCTAGACATCTCCGCCGGCTTCGGCTGGCCTCACTCGGAACCGGGGTCGTCGTATCACTTCTCGGCGTCTTGGTTCTGGCAATGCTTCCGGGACTGTCGGGCGCGGCCGTGGCCGTCGCGCCGCAGAACACCGGGGAGCCGCAGATCACGGGCACGCCGCGCGTGGGCGAGGTTCAGCGAGCGTCCCGGGGCACGTGGACCGGCACGCAGCCGATCACCTACATGTACCGCTGGTTCCGCTGCGACGGACGCGGCGCGGCCGACGCGTCGGACTGCGGCAGCATCGCGAACGCCCGTAACGCGACGTATGTCGCACGCCAGGCGGACGCGGGCTTCCGGCTCCGCTTGCAGGTGTCAGGCACCAACGCCGACGGCTCGGACACCGCCACGTCCAACCCGACGCCGATCATCACGTCGGCGAGACCGACGAACACGACGGAGCCGGCGATCTCGGGCACCGCGGAGGTCGGCAACCGCCTGACCGCCAACCGGGGCACGTGGGTAGGCGAGCAGCCGATCACGTACGCGTTCCGCTGGCTGCGGTGCGCGGCGGACGGCGACAACTGCAGCGAGATCTCCGGAGCGACGGACAACGAGTACGTCGTCCAAGCGGCCGACTCCGGCCGTTCGCTGCGCGTCAGGGTCACCGCCACGAACGACGCGGGGTCGAGGTCGGCGATCTCGAATCCCAGGGTCGTCGGTCAGCAGCAGCCCCCGCCCCCGCCTCCGCCTCCGCCCCCGAGCGGGAACTCGGTGGCGGCCGGCGATCTGAAGGCAGGTGGCGATCGTCTCGTCGTCTCGCAGGTCCGGTTCTCTCCGAACCCGGTGACGAGCCGCACCGCGCCGATCACCGCGCGTGTCCGGATCACGGACCAGCGCGGCCGGGCGGTTCGGGGGGCGCTCGTGTTCATGCGCGCGACACCGCGTGTCGTGCGAGGTGACCGACAGGCGACGGCTGGGGACGGCTGGGTGACCATCCAGCTCGTCCCGAACAGCTTCTTTCCGGAGCCTCGGAACAACTTCAACGTGCAGTTCTTCATCAAGGCATACCGCGCGAGCGATCCGCCGCTCGGTGGCATCGCCGGCTACCGGCTCGTGCAGGTCCGGCTCGCCGGCTGAGCGCGACCGACGCAGCGTGACGAAAGCGGGGCGGCTACGGGCCGCCCCGCTCGTTCTCGCTCAAAGCCGCTCCCGCAACTCCTCGAGCGCGGCCCAGCGGGGATCCGCCTGCCGCTCGGCATGCTCGTGAGGCTCGACGTTGAGATCCTTGCCGCAGACCGGACAAAGTCCCGCACAGTCCGGGCTGCACAGGATCTGATCCGGCAACTCGAGTGCGATTCCGTCACGAGCCCACGCGCTGACGTCGAGCCGGTCGCTCGTGACGTAGTCCGAGCGGAGCTCCTCGTCACTCGCCTCGTCACGATCGTGCACCTCCCTGGCGGAGACGTCGATCGAGACCTCGGCATGGCCGAGGCAGCGCATGCATGGCCCCGTAAGCCGCGTCCGAAATCGAAGGTCGAACACCATGGCGCCGGTCGCCTGTGAGATCTCGAGCTCAGCGGGTACCGTCGCCGGCACGGGCTCGTAGCGCTGGCCACCCAGATGAAAGGGCTCGGGCTCGAGCTCGAGCTGCTCGAGTTGAAGCTCGCCGGGACGCAGGCGGAGTCGGCGGAGGTCGAAAGGCGTCACACTGACGCGGAGCCTAGATGGTTGATGCCACGATCTCGCGCGTAAGTATGCGCGATCTGGCGCGTCGAGGCCGCTTCCGCTCGCGCCCCTGAGAAGGCGATCTCGTGGCATCAACCATCCAGCGCCGCACCGACCTTGTGGCTCCGCGCCAACGAGGTTTCGTCGGCCTCGATTAGCCAACCTGAGGCTATTCTTCTTTTCGATCATGGAACCTGATCGCTGGCTGGGGCTCGACCTGCGGCATCTCATCGCTCTCAAGGCGATCGCGGACGAGGGTTCCTTCGGTCGCGCCGCCGGACGGCTCGGGTATACGCAGTCCGCGATCTCGCAGCAGATTGCAACGCTCGAGCGCGTCGTCGGCCTGCGTCTGATCGACCGGCCCGGAGGCCCGCGCCCGATCTCGCTGACCGAGGCGGGTCGCATCCTCCTGCGGCACGTCGAGGCTATCGAAGCAAGGCTCTTCGCCGCAAAGGCGGACATGGAGGCGCTCGAGGCCGGCGACGCGGGACGACTTCGCGTGGGCACGTTCCAGAGCGTTGGTGCGCGCGTGCTCCCCACGCTGCTCCGCCGCTTCGGTCAGGAGCATCCTCGCGTGGAGGTCGTGCTCCAGGAGCACGCAGAGGAGGACGAGTTGCTGGAGCTCGTGGAGCGCGGAGCACTCGACCTCACGTTCATGACGCTTCCGGTCGAGCGACGGCCACTCGAGGAGCTGGAGCTTCTCCGCGATCCATACGTTCTCGTCGTACCCGCGGGCTCGCCGCTCGCAGCCCTGAAGCGGCCGCCGACGATGAAGGAGATCGCGCTGCAGCCGCTCGTCGGCTTCAACAAGTGCCGTGCGATGGACGGTGTGGAGACCCAGCTGGCTTCCTCGGGACGCGCACCGAACGTCGTGTTCCGCTCCGACAACAACGGGACGGTGCAGGGACTCGTGGGCGCAGGCGTCGGCGTCAGCGTGGCTCCGCTCCTGACCGTGGACGAAGACGACGAGAGCACCGTGGTCATCGATCTCGCGGGCCGCGTTCCGGCGCGAGTCATCGGGCTCGTTTGGCATCGCGACCGCCACCGCAGCCCGGCGACCGAGGCATTCATCGCGACCGCGACGACCGTGTGCCGCGAGCTTGCGAGTACCCGCGTCGCCGCCTGAGCAGCGCCGCTAGCTCGAGAAGCGGTCGAGCTCTTCGGCGTCGAGCGGCTCGGGCCCGATCCCGGCGATGACCGTCTCCTGCGACCGCTCGTGCAGTCGCTCGCGCCCGCGCTTGACCGCGTGCAGGAACTTGTCGAGGTTCACCTCGAGGGTCGAGAGGATGCTGTCGGCCCAGTCCTCCATCTCGAGCCTTGTCTCGCGGGCCGTTCGCTTGGCGTCGTCGACGATGTCGTCGGCCTGCTTCTCGGCGAGCCGAACGATCTCGGTCTGCGACGCGTCGCGAATTGCCTGCTCTCGGGCCTCCTGGATGATGCGGTCGCACTCGCGCTTGGCCTCGGCGAGCATCTCCTGCCGTTCCTTGACGATCCAGCGGGCCTGCTTGATCTCCTCCGGGATCGTCGCGCGCATCTGATCGAGGATCTCGTAGATCTCCTCGCGATCGAGGCGCACCTGATCGGTGAGCGGCACCGCCTTCGCGTTGTGCACGAGGTCGTCCAGCTTGTCGATGAGCACGAGTACGTCCATAGGGCGGGAAGTCTACTCGTGGGGTGAGACGGGCCTCTGCACCCGTGCGCGAACGATCCCCAGCACCGCTCTCACCCTCCTACTCCTGAGGTGAGACGGGGGCGCCGGGGCGACCGTCGGGGTAGAGCTCCGCGAAGCGCCGCGCGACCGCCTCCGGCACGAGCTCGTCGACCTTCCCGCCGAACGATGCGATCTCTTTGACGCCGCTCGAGGAGACGAAGCTGTACTGCGGGCTCGCCATCACATACACCGTCTCGATCTCCGGCGCGAGCACCCGGTTCAGGTGGTTCATCTGGAACTCCCACTCGAAGTCCGAGATGACGCGAAGACCCTTCACCATCGTCTTCGCGTCGTGCTTGCGGGCAAACTTCACGACGAGCTCCGAGAAGACGTCGACGACGACATTGGGGGCGTCGGCCAGCGCCTGCTCGAGGAACGCGACCCGTTCCTCGACCGAGAAGAGTGGCGCCTTGTGCTGCGGGTTCTGGACGACCCCGACGACGACCCGGTCGAAGATCGCGGCCGCACGGCGGATGACGTCGACGTGCCCGTTCGTGACTGGGTCGTAGCTGCCGGGACAGATTGCAGAGATCACTTCTCGCGCCTCTCGCCGGCGCCGACTCCCGCCGGGCCAAGCCGGTAGACATCTCCGGCTCCGCCGGCGACTGACGCAAGTAGAGCTTGTGTATCGGACAAGTTCACGGGTTGCGGAAGACCGAGATCCGTGCGGAACCGTAGCGGCGCGTCATGACGAGGTCGAGGGGAAGCTCCGGCTCGGTCCGCGAGGCGGTCTCCACGACGACGAGCGCTCCGTCTCCGAGCACGTCCGGGAGGAGCTCCGCGAGGAGCGTCGCGTACTCCGTCCACTCGTCGTACGGAGCGTCGACAAGCACGAGGTCGTAGCGATGCCCTCTGGCCCTTGTTTCACGGAGCGCGTCGACGACGTCACGGCAGAGCACCACTGCGCCGGTCAGCCGGAGCTTCTCGAGGTTCTGCGCGATGACGCGGCATGCTCCTCGGTCCCGCTCCACGAAGACGACGCGCACGGCCCCCCGGGAGAGCGCCTCGAGCCCCATCGCACCCGAGCCGGCGAAGAGATCCAGCACCGCCGCACCCTCGACCGGCCCGATGAGTTGGAACGCGGACTCGCGCACGCGGTCGCCGGTCGGGCGCGTCACCGTTCCGGGCGGCGCCGAGATTCGGTGACCCTTCCGCGAGCCCGCGACGATTCGCACGTCGCGAACATTCGCAGAGAGGGAGTCGGCGTACGGCTACGCGGCTTGCGGAAGCGGCTCGAGCTCGACCACGAGCTCGTACGCGCCTTCGACATATGTCGACTCGACGACTCGTCCCGCTCCGCGCAGCAGCGCGAGCGCCGACTCGTTGCCCGGCACGACGGACGCGGAGAAGCGCGCGATGCCCTCGTCCAACGCCAGCGACCGTAGCTCGTCGAGCAGCCTCCGCCCGACACCGCTTCCCTGACAGCGGTCCACGACCTCGAAGGCCACCTCGGCCGATCGCGGGTCGCTCTCGCTCCGCACGAACCGTGCGATGCCCACGACCTCTCCGGATACGAGATCGACTGCCGCGACCGCCTCGCGTCCGCAGCAGCCCACCTGAACCAGCTCGTCGAGGTCCCTTTCCAGCAGACGCGGTTTCGGCCCGTGAAACCGCAGTCGCCGCGAGCGCTCGGAGAGGCCGTCGAAGACTTCGCGCACGGCCTTGCGGTCGCCGGTCTCGAGCCGGCCGATGCTGACGAGACCGCGCCGGCACCCGAGGTGGTTCGAGTCGAGGAGCATGCGCCCAGCGTCGCATCCCGTGACGGACCTGACGATGGTGAAGGCCCTACTCGAACAGTGCGGCTTTCCGAACCTCGCTACGACTCGCCGAGATGCTCGGACTCGCCGAGTAGGCGGTCGACTGCGTCCGCGAGCAGCCCTTCGTCCTCGACTGTCGCCGCGGCGTCGCGTGCGCGCTCGAGGAGTGACTGGTCATGCCGCAGGCGGACGAAGCGCAGGTCCGAGAATCCGGACTGCCGGGCGCCGAGGAGCTGGCCTTCGCCACGGATCTCGAGGTCGCGCTCCGCGAGCTCGAAACCGTCCGTCGTCTCGATCATCGCCTCGAGACGCTCGACCGCGCTCTCGGTCAGCTCCTCGCGTGGCCTCGAGACGAGCAGGCAGTAGGACTGCTCCGCCCCACGCCCGACCCGCCCTCGTAGCTGATGGAGCTGGGCGAGCCCGAACCGATCGGCCTCTTGCACGATCATCACCGTCGAGTTCGGGACGTCGACGCCGACCTCGATCACAGTTGTCGCGACGAGGACGTCGAGCTCGCGGGCCTTGAAGAGGGCCATGAGGTCTCGCCGATCGGCGGGCCGGAGCTTGCCGTGGAGACATCCGACGCGAAAGTCGCGGAGCTCGTGCTTCCGCAGCCGCTCGGCCTCGTGCTCGGCTGCCCGAGCGCGGGTCGTCTCCGACTGCTCGATCAGGGGACATACGACGTACGCCTGCCGACCGTCGTTCAGAAGCCGTGTCAGTCGCGTGTACGCCTCCGACGCGCGTTCCTCTGGGATCCAGCGCGTGATCACAGGCTTTCGATTCGCGGGAAGAACGGCGAGCTCGCTCACATCGAGGTCGCCGTACACGGTCAGGGCGAGCGTGCGCGGGATCGGCGTCGCCGTCATGTGCAGGACGTGCGGGCTGCGGCCTTCGGCGAGCGCGCTGCGCTGCCCGACGCCGAAGCGATGCTGCTCGTCGACGACGACGACGGCGAGGTCGCGGAACTCGACCTCCTTCTGAATGAGCGCGTGCGTGCCGACGACGAGGAGCGAATCGCCGGACGCGATCAGCTGTCGCACAGCGGCATGCTCGCGCGCGCGCACCGAGCTCGTGAGCAGCGACACCATGATCCCGAGCTGTCCGCAGAGCTCGTCGATCGTCAGGAAGTGCTGCTCGGCGAGCGTCTCGGTCGGCGCCATCAGCGCCGCTTGCCGCCCGGTCTCCACTGCTCGCAGGAGGGCGTACAGCGCGACGACCGTCTTTCCGGAGCCGACGTCGCCCTGAAGGAGCCGGTGCATCGGGGTCGAGCGGGCGAGGTCGCCGTCGATCTCCGCGATCGAGCGCTCCTGATCGCGTGTCAGCGTGAACGGGAGAGACGATCGGTATGCGGCAAGCAGGTCGCCGGAAGCGTCGAACGCAACGGCGGACGCCTGCTCCCGCTCGGCCGCAGAGCGCGCGAGAGCGAGACGAAGAACGAGCAGCTCGTCGAAAGCGAGTCGTAGGCGGCCGGCCTCGGCCTCGGCGAGCGATCGCGGCCGGTGGACGGCGAGGAGTGCATCACCGTGGAGCGGAAGTCGCTCGCGCGCTCGCAGCTCCGCGGGAAGCGGATCGCCCGCGGCCCGCACGAGGTCGAGGACTTGGCTGCGCAGCTCGCGCAGCTTCTTCTGGGACAGGTCCTCGCTCGCGGGATAGACGGGCGCGAAGTCTGCGGTCTCGACCTCTCCTTCGAGGTCGTAGGAGGACACGGCGAAGCCGTAGCGGTTCGGACGCCCCCGAAGCCGAATCTCGACTCCGGGCTGCATTCGCTTCTCGAGCCAGGGCTGGTTGAACCAGGTCGCCTTGATCTCGCCCGTGTCGTCGGCGACCTTCGCGGTGAGAATGTGCAGCCGCCCCCGGCGCCGGCTCGACGCCGAGCGGACAATGCCCTCGATCGCGGCTTCCTGGTCGCCGAAGAGGTCGGAGATCCGCTTCGTCGGAACGGATTCCTCGTATCGTCGAGGCCGCTCGAAGAGGAGGTCACCTACGCGCTCGATGCCGACCCCGGCAAGCCGCCGAGCCACCGCGGGCCCGACACCCTGGAGCGTCTCGACGAGAACCTCGAGCCGAGACGGGCGAGGCGCGCTCGAGGTGGGCGGCCAGTCCTCAGGCGGGTCCAGACCGCCGAAACCGGCATGGAGCCGCACCGGAGCTCTCGTCCCCTTCACCGAAGACCACTATAGGTCCCGGTCCGGCGGAGCCGCAGCTCTGACCGTCAGGGCTTCGAAAGCGTGTACTCCCACCCGTCCCGCCACTCGAAATGCTCCCCGACGAGCTGCTCGAGCGGCGCTCCTGTCAGGAGATGCTCGATGGCCCAGCGCGTGACGGAGTGCCCGACGACGACGATCCGCTGATCTTCGAGCGTGCGTGGCGGGTCGTCGAGGAACGCCCCGACCCGCTCGACGACCTGTCGATAGCTCTCGCCACCCGGAAAAGGCTCGACGATGTGCTGGAGCTTCGTTTCTCCCACGCGCGACGCCGGACCCCCGTTGAGGTGGCCGTAGTTGCACTCACGCAGGCGCCATTCGCGGTGGATCGGGATGCCGGAGCTGCCGAAAGCGATCTCCGCAGTCTCGACCGCACAAGCGAGATCGGACGTATACACGGCAGCGACACCCTTCCGGCGCCTCCGTTCACGGAGCTCGAGCGCTTGCCGCTTCCCCGCCTCCGATAGCGCTCCTTCGAGCCATCCGGTCGCGATCCCCGCCTCGTTCTGCGTGCTCGTAGAGTGCGACTCGAAGACGATCTCGATTCGCACTGCAGGATCTGGCTGGCTAGTCGTCCTGAAACCAGAAGAAGCCGACGGCGCCTGGGCCGGTGTGCGTGCTGACGACTGCGCCCAGGGTCGCAGTGAACTCGATCTCGGCCTTCGGACGGACGCGCCAGACGAGCTCGCTCAGCGTCCCGACCCATTCGGGCGCGTCCGCGTGCGCTATCGCGACGCGGAGCCCGGCGCGATCCTCCGTCGCCGCCACGAAGCGCCGCTCGAACTCCGCGATGGCCTTCTCCCGCCCGCGCACGCGTGCGACGGCGACCACCTCGCCGTCCTGGACGGCGAGAATCGGCCTGACCTTGAGGAGCGATCCGGCGAGAGCGGCGGCGCGGCCGATGCGCCCGCCGCGCTGGAGGTACTCGAGCGTCTCGAGGGTGAAGACGACCTCGCAGTCGCGATGGAACCGCTCCACGAGGGCGTCGATCTCGTCGTCCGTCGTGCCGCGCGCGAGCCGGCGTTGGATTGCGTGGGCGAGCATCGCGATCGCCAGTGACGCGGTGAGCGAGTCGACGACCCGGACCTTGTCGCCGCCGATCTCCTGGGCGGCGATCGCTGCGCTCTGGAACGTGCCGGACAGCTTCGACGAGACGTGCAGCGAGTAGACGCGCTCGTACGCGCTTAGGTCCTCGTAGGCGGCGATGAAATCCTCCGGTGTCGGCTGCGACGTCGCGGGCAGGACAGGCGAGGTGCGGAGCTTCCCGTAGAACTCGGCCGGCCCGAGCTCGACGTAGTCGCGGTGGGTCTCGTCGCCGAAGCGCACGTACAGCGGAACGAAGCGCATGTTCGGGAACCGCGCGGGCGCCTCCGGGTAGTCCGACGTCGAGTCGAGGACGATCGCCGTGTTCTCGGTGGTCAGGTTCATGCCGTCCTTCCCACCGCGTCCCCCACGGCCGCGGCGAGCGCCTCGACACCCTCGTCCTTCCTGACGAGGGCGACGCCTGCCAGCCTTGCCGCCTCACGCTCCTCGGGTCCCGCCGATGCGCTCAGGAAGACGACCGCGGCCCCCGGGCAGCGCTCGAAGATCTCTTCGGCTGCGGCGGCGCCATCGATGTCCGGGAGCCTATAGTCGATCACTGCGACGTCCGCCTCTAGCTCGGCACACGCGGCAGCGGCCGAGGAACCCAGGGAGATCGCGCCGACCACGACGACGTCGCCACGGCGCTGCAGCAGGAACTGGAGCGACTCCCGATAGACCTCGTTGTCCTCGACGAGCAGCACGCGGATGGGCTCGTCCACGCTCTCGTCACTCCGCGACCATGAGCAGCGGGTAGTGGGGTTGATCTCCGTCGTAGCGCTCGACGTCGACTCCGGGATGCGCGGTACGAATCGTCTCGATCAAGTTGTCCGTGGGCGGTGCATCCGCTCCCACGAGAACGCCCAGCCAAGCGCGACCGTCGTTCAACAGGCGCGCGACGACCTCGATGGCGACCGTGTCGATGTCCTCGTCCGAAGTGACGGCGGTGCCGTCGACCAGTCCGAGGTACGCGCCCTTGCGAATGGAAACGCCGTCGA
Organism: Actinomycetota bacterium; assembly: GCA_013697465.1. Lineage (GTDB taxonomy): Bacteria > Actinomycetota > Thermoleophilia > Gaiellales > Gaiellaceae > GMQP-bins7. The sequence continues at coordinate 12,637 of JACCWU010000156.1, forward strand.
GAGTCGTGTCGCGCGAGGCAACGGTCACCTCGCCGGTGACCGCCGAGGCGAGCGCGTCGAGCATGGCCGCCTCGTTCTCGTCCGGGGAGCTCGTGGAGAGGAAGCGAACGATCGCTGCGAAGCCGGCTTGCACCGAGCGCGAGGGAACCACCCGCGCGGGCCGCGAGGCCAGCGCGATCGCCTGTTCCGCCGTGGAGATGACGTTCGAGTTGTTCGGGAGGACGATGACCTCGGCGGCGGGCGTCGCGTCGATCGCCTCGACGATCTCGGCCGCCGAGGGGTTCATCGTCTGACCTCCTTCGATGACCGTCGTCGCGCCGAGCTCCTTGAAGAGCCGCCGGTTCCCTTCGCCCTGGCAGACAGCGACGACACCAGTCTCGAGCGTGGCCACGGACGCGCCGGGGGCACCCAGCAAGCGCCCCTCGCGCTCGAAGGTCTGTGCATGCATGTCGGCGATCTCGACTCTCCCGATCACCCCCATGGCCGTCGCGACCGACAGAGCGGCGCCCGGATCGTCCGTGTGCAGGTGCACTTTGATCGCCGACTCGTCGCCCACGACGAGAAGTGAATCGCCGAGCCGCTCGAGCGAGCTCTCGAGACCGTTGAGGTCGAGCCCGTCGCCCTCCACGACGAAGCCGGTGCAGTACCGATACCTCGAGAGCTCCAGGTGAATCGCCTCGAGTCCGAGCGGTGCCGTCTCCGGGCTCACCTCCGGCAGCGGCTCGCCCGCCGTCGCGAGTGCAAGCCCGCGAACGATCTCGACGAGCCCTGCTCCGCCCGCGTCGACGACCCCCGCTTCGCGCAGCACATCGAGCATCTCCGGCGTCCGCGCGAGTGCGTCCTCGCCGCAAATGACCACCGCTCTGAGAAAGTCGGCAGGCGAGAGCTCCGCGTGCTCGGGTCGCTCACCCTCCTCCGCCATCTCGCGGATCACCGTCAGCATCGTTCCCTCGACGGGATTCCTGACCGCGCGGTACGCGGCGTCGCTGCCCGCCCGGAATGCGCGCGCGAGATCGGCGGCTGTCGGTGCGTCCGTCTCGCCGACAACGTCGGCGAAGCCGCGCGCGACCTGCGAGAAGATGACTCCGGAGTTGCCTCGCGCGCCGAGCAGGGCCGCTCGCGAGAGCTCCTTTGCGACGGCCGCGCTTCCTTCCGCGGTGGACGCCTCGAGCGCTTCGACGGCGGAGCGCACGGTGAGCGCCAGATTCGTTCCGGTGTCGCCGTCGGGCACCGGATAGACGTTCAGGTCGTCTATGCGCTGCCGGTGCGCCTCGAGGTTCTGGAGCGCCGCGCGAGCGAGCCGTCGTACCGCTTCGAGCTCCATCGCCGCGAGCTTAAACCGTTCGCGGAAGAAAGCCGATGCCAAGGCTCTGACGTCGCTCGGGCGCCGCTCGCAAAGGAGGCGAGCGCGAGGAGCGGGGACAGTACAAGTGGTACGGGCCCGCGACGAGCGCGAAGCATCCTGCCGCGAGCGGCGTCAGGCTGCGGCGGAGCCGGGCTCTGCCCGGCGGGAGCCGTAGCCGGCGAGCGGCGTCAGAGAGCTTTCTCGACCTTGCCGGCTTTAAGGCAGCGCGTGCACACGTACGCAC
>JACCWU010000158.1 GCA_013697465.1 Actinomycetota bacterium
GGGGAAACATGGTTTCCCCCGCGAACGCGAGCCGCAGGCGAGCGTTGCGCATCACCCGAGCCTCGCTCCCACGACGAGCAGGGCGGCTGCGGTCTCGATCTCCTCGAGCAACAAGCCGCCTTCGCCGCACGCCACGACGGGGCCCTCCGGCCGCTCGCCGACGATCGTGCCCGCGGGTGCGTCCGCCTCGAGCTCCAGCGCACGGGCCTGCCACACCACGACCTTCTCCGCGCCGAGAAAGGTAAACGCGCCGGGATACGGCCGCGTCTGCGCGCGCACCCAGTCGTAGAGGTACTGCGCTCGCGTCTCCCAGTCGATGATCCCGTCTGCGGGAGTGCGTCGCGGCCAGGCGCTCGCGCGCCCCGGATCCTGGGGGATCCGCGGAGCGGTCCCGGCGACGATTTGCGGAACGTACTCGCGGACGAGATCCACATGAGCTTGCGCGATTCGCTCGAAGAGCGTCGCCGCGGTGTCGTCGGGGGCGACGCCCACCACCGCTTGCGCGACGATCGCTCCGGAGTCTGCGGTCGCGTCCTCGATCTCGAACAGCGTCACCCCGGTGCGCGCGAGCCCGGAGAGGATCGTCCATGGGATCGACGCCCGGCCGCGATGACGCGGGAGTAGGGTCGGATGCATCCCGAAGACACCCTCGCGAGCGAGCGCGATGAACGGGTCGCGGACGAGCTGGTACCACCCGACGATGAAGACGAGCTCGGGATCGAGCCTCCGGACGGCCTCGATGGCGTCCTCGGAGTTCACGTCGGTCGTCTCGACGACCTCGGCGCCGAGCCGCGCGGCCACTTCGTCGAACGAGCATCGGCTCGAGCGGTCGAGCGTAGTGACCGCGGGGAGCGTAACCACCCCGGCGATCTTGGCTCCGGACGCGGCGGCGGCCTCGAGGCAGTCGCGCCCGATGGTGTCGTCGCTCACCCAGACCGTGCGCATCGCCGAGGCGATGCTAGTCCATAGCGGCGGGACGACTCGCGCGCGCCTGCTGGATGCGGATCCAGCTATGTCTTCCCAGGAAGACGAGCAGCGCGACCAGCCCCGCCGAGAGCGCGACCACCACGATCACTCCTGAACCCGGGACGTCGAGCAGCTTGATTCCGGCAAGGCCCAGCACGCCCGCGAGCGTAAGCCGCAGCATGTGCTCGGGGATGGAGAGCGTCAGCCGGCCGCCCACGAGCACCCCGGGAATCGAGCCGAGCAGCAGCCAGAAGAGGATGCCGAAGTCGACGTTCCCGGCGGCCCAGTGCGCCGCCCCTGCGATGTAGAGCAGCACTGCCGCATGGAAGATGTCCGTGCCGACGACCTTGTGCGCCCGCAGCGGGAAGATGACGAGCAGCGTAAGGCCGAAGAAGACACCACTGCCGACCGAAGTCAGGCCGACGATGAAGCCGCCCAGCGCGCCGATGACGACGGCAGCCACCCGGTCGCGCCGGCTGAGCTGCCACTCGACGTCATCCGGCGGCGAGGTGTGGATCAGGCTTTTCGCGATGAGCCCGACGCAACCGAACAGCAAGGCGGCGCCCAGAACCTGAGCCATAACCGACTTCGCGTCGTCGCCGTACCGATCCGTGAGCTTCTCGGCGAGCCACACGCCCACGAGCGACGTCGGCGCGGAGCCGATGAGCATCCAGCCCGCGAGCCGCGCGCGCACGTTCCCCATGCGCCGGTGCTGGACAGCGCTCACCGTCTTGAAGGCGGCCCCGTGCGCGATGTCCGTCCCGATCGCCGTCGCAGGCGCGATCCCGAAGAGGAACACGAGGATCGGGGTCATGAGCGAGCCCCCGCCCATCCCGGTCGTCCCGACCAGAAGCCCGGTGAAGAGACCGGCGAGAACGAACTCCCAGTCCATCGTGGACGGGGAGCTTAGTCCTGCCGGTACGCGTCGATCAGGACCTTTGCCACCTCGGGACGCGTGAACTCGACCGGAGGCACGTCGCCCTCGCCGAGCATCTCGCGTACCTTCGTTCCGGACAGCATCACGCGATCCTCTGCGCCGTGCGGGCACGACTTCGTGCTCGCCATCGAGCCGCACACGTTGCACCAGAAGGTGTGCTCGAAGAACATCGGCTCGACGTCGAGCTCGTGCGGCGCGAACTCGTCGAAGATGAGCTGAGCGTCGTAGGTGCCGTAGTAGTCGCCCACTCCCGCATGGTCGCGGCCGACGATGAAGTGCGAGCAGCCGTAGTTCTTGCGGCAGATCGCGTGCCAGACCGCCTCGCGCGGACCCGCGTAGCGCATTGCTGCGGGGAACGCGGACAAGAGCACGCGGTCCTCCGGGTAGTAGCCGTCGAGGAGCGTCCTGTAGCACTCGACGCGCACGTCGACCGGCACGTCGTCGGCCTTGGTCTCGCCGACGAGCGGATGCACGAGCAGCCCGTCGACCGTCTCGAGCGCGACTTTCGTCAGGTATTCGTGCGCGCGATGGATCGGGTTCCGCGTCTGGAAGCCCACGACGCGCCTCCATCCACGCTCCGCGAATATCCGCCGCGTGTCGGCCGGGTCGAGCGCGAGCTCGGGGAACTCAGGCCGTGCACGCTCGAACACCGTGACCCTGCCGGCCAGATAGAGATCCTTCTGCGAGTAGAGCCGGGCGACTCCCGGGTGAGCGGAATCGGTCGTGCGGAAGCAGTGCTCGGCCTCGCGCTCCTTCTCGTACGCGTACGCTTCGTCCACCTCGAGGACGGCGACCGCACGCCCCGCCTCGTCCAGCAGCGCTACACGCTCGCCGGCCGGCGCAGAGTCGACGGCAAGACACACGGGCAGCGCCCACGGAAGTCCGTTAACCAGGTGCATCTCCTCGACCACGCGTCCGTAGTCGGCTTGGCCCATGAAGCCCTCGAGCGGCGATAGCGCGCCCGCGGCGAGCATGTCGAGGTCGGAAAGCTCGCGCGAGGTGAGCTGCACATGCTCCAAGGCGTCGAGGTCGTCGGGCCGGTCGCCCGTCCGATCGACGAGAGAGCCACCGTGTGGAGCGATGAGCCGTTCGGTCGCAGCGACGGTCATCGGCCGGCCCCCGGCTGATGACCGTGGAGGGGTGT
>JACCWU010000175.1 GCA_013697465.1 Actinomycetota bacterium
GGTCCGCGCTCGTGCTGCTCTTCGTCGGCCTGCTTACGATCGGCACCTGGAACGTGCCCGTCGGTCTCTTCGTCGGGACGGCGATCTTTGCGGCCGGACAGGCGCTCGCGTTCCCCGCGCTGATGACGATCGCGGTCGCAGCGACGCCGCCCGCCGAGCGGAGCTCCGTCGTCGGGACCTTCTCCGCGTTCGCCGACGTCGGCTTCGCGGTCGGCGCTCTCGGGCTGGGCGGAGTGGCTACGGCGGCCGGGTACGAAGCGGTCTTCATTGTCGGCGCGCTGTCGTCCGTCGCGGGTGCGCTCCTGCTCGCGCGTATCCCGACCGCGACGCCGCGCGTCCGGCGCGCGGAGGCCGCGTAGCATCGAACTTGTGGAGTCGACGGAGCTGGGGCGCAGCGGGATTGCCGTGTCGCGCGTGATCCTCGGCTGCGGGAACTTCGGCGGGGTCGGCTCGTCGCCCGCGTTCTTCGGACAGGGGATCCCGAAGGACGAGGCGTTCAGGATCATGGACGCCGCCTGGGGGCTCGGCATAACGACCTTCGACACCGCCGACGCGTACGGGGGCGGCCGTAGCGAGACATGGATCGGCGAGTGGCTCGGAACGAAAGGGAGCTCGGTGCGAGACGACCTCGTCCTCGAGACGAAGACGTTCAATCCTCTCGAAAAGGGCGGCGACAACGGGCTCGGCCGTGCGCGCATCCTCCGCCAGATCGAAACGAGCCTCGCGCGGCTGGGCGTCGAGCGAGTGGCGCTCTACCTGGCTCACGACTTCGACTTCGGCGTCCCGCAGGAGGAGACGCTCGGCGCATTCGACGCGCTCGTTCGCTCGGGCAAGGTCGGCGCGGTCGGCGCCTCGAACTTCTCTGCGGAAGAGCTAGCCGAGGCGATCGAGCTCTCGGAGCTCGAGGGTCTGACCCGCTACGAATGGGTGCAGAGCTCGTTCTCCCTCCTCGACCGCAGCGACGAAGAGTCGGTCTTCCCCGTGTGTCGCGAGCACGGACTGGGCTACGAGGCATACGGCCCGCTCGCGGGCGGCTGGTTGACCGGCAAGTACCGGCGCGGCGAGGCGTTCCCGGAGGGATCGCGGATGACCCAGCGGCCGGACTCATATCTCCGCTACGCGAACGATGCGGTTTTCGACGGACTCGAGGCATTCGAACGCTGGGCTGGTGAACGAGGCGTCTCGCTGGCCGGGCTCGCGCTCGCCTGGCTCCTCGCGAACCCCGAGATCACGGCGATCGTGGTTGGGCCGGGGTGTGCGGAGCACCTGGAGCCGGTGCGCGACGCGCTCGAGATCGAGCTCACATCGGACGACCGCGATCATCTGCGAGGCTTGTTCCCGTGAGCGTTCTGATCCTCTCGGAGCACGACGTCCGTCGGCTCCTCGACATGGAGTCGTGCATCGAGGCGATGGAGGAGGTGCTTTCGGCGCTCGCGCGCGGTGAGCTCTTCCAGCCGCTCCGAGTCGTGGCGCGCCCGCCAGATGCGAGCGGCCTCATCGGCCTCATGCCCGCGCACCGCGCGGGCGACCATCCTGCCTACGCGCTCAAGGAGATCGTCGTGACTCCGGACAACCCGACCCGGGGACTCGACGCGCACCAGGGCGCCGTCCTGCTCCACGACGGCAGGACCGGCGAGCTCGTCGCAGTGCTGAACGCCTCGCCGGTCACCGAGATCCGGACGGCAGCCGTCTCCGCAGTCGCCACCCGCGCACTCGGCCGCGCTGATGTCGAACGCGTTGCCATTCTCGGCGCCGGGGTTCAGGCGCGGGCGCACGTCCACGCGATGCGCGCGGTGCTCCACGACCCCGAGATCCGGATCTGGGCCCGGAACCCCGACGCAGCCGAGAAGCTCGCCGCCGAGGTCGGGGCGGTTGTCTCGCCCTCCGTCGACGCCGCGCTCTTCGGCGCCGAGGTCGTGTGCACGACGACGAGCTCGTCCGAGGCGATCGTGGAGCGCCGCTGGCTCGGACCCGGCGCGCACATCAACGCGGTCGGCTCGAGCATCCCGACCGCGCGCGAGCTCGACACGCAGACCGTCGCCGAGAGCTCGCTCTTCGTCGACCGGCGCGAGTCGACGCTCAACGAGGCGGGCGACTTTCTCCTCGCACTGGCCGAGAGCGGGATCGGAACCGATCACATCAGGGCCGAGCTCGGCGAGGTGCTCGCCGGCATCCACCCCGGACGACAGGACGAAGGCGAGCTGACGCTCTTCAAGTCGCTCGGAATTGCGGTCGAAGATCTCGCGGCTGCGGAGCTCGTCGTCCGGCGCGCACGCGAGCAAGGAGTCGGCACCGAGGTCGAGTTCTGATTCCGCTCGACGACATCGAGCGCGCACGCGACCGGATCGCGAGCACGATCGTCGAGACGCCGCTCGTCCGGCTGCACCTGGACGACGCGCCGGCGGAGATCTGGCTGAAGCTCGAGAGCTTCCAGCCGATCGGCTCCTTCAAGCTGCGCGGCGCGGCGAACGCGATCTTGAGCGCCCCGCGCGCCGAGCTGCAGGCCGGGGTCGTGACGACGAGCACGGGAAACATGGCCCAAGGCGTCGCGTGGATGGCGCGCGCGCTCGGCGTTCCCGCGACGATCGTCGTCCCCGACAACGCATCGGCGGCCAAGCTCGCCGCCGTCGAGCGTCTTGGCGGCCGGATCGTCCGCGTTCCCTGGGAGAAGTGGTGGGCCGCCGTGGAGGCAGACAGCGAGCGCGACCTCGGCGACGGCGTCGAGGGCTATTTCGTCCACCCCGTCCGCGACGAGCCGGTGATGGCTGGGAACGGGACGATCGGGCTGGAGCTCGTCCAGCAGCTCGACGACATCGACGCCGTGCTGATCCCGTGGGGAGGCGGTGGGTTGACGTCCGGAGTCGCGAGCGCCCTCAAAGCCGTGAGCCCGGTGACCAAGATCTACGTCTGCGAACCGGACACGGGCGCACCGGTCACCGCCGCGATCGCAAACGGGGGAGAAGCCAGGCCCGTGGAGTTCACACCGTCGTTCGTGGACGGCGCCGGATCAGGCTCGCTCCTGCCCGACATGTGGGAGCGCGCGCGACCGCTGATCGCCGGGTCGTTCGCGATCTCGCTCGAGGACACGACGGCTGCGATGCGCGTGCTCCTGCAGCGGGCACGCATCGTGGCGGAGGGCGCTGCCGCGCTGCCCGTCGCCGCGGCGCTGTCGGGTGCGGCAGGGTCGGGACGCGTCGTCTGCATCGTCTCGGGCGGAAACATCGATTCGGCCCGACTCGCGCAGATCCTTGCCGGGAACGTGCCGGACTGACCGCTCGCGGTGAGAGAAATCGCTCGCGATAGCGTGCGGGCCGTGCGCACGGCCGAGCTCGAACGGGTCGTGAGATGAGGATCGTCTCGCCCGAGGAGGCGCGTCGCATCGCGGTGCGGGCGCAGTTGCTCGACGGCTCGGCGACGTCCGTGCTGGACACCGTGCGACAGCTTGGCTTCCTCCAGATCGACCCCATCTCGACCGTGGCGCCGCCGCAACAGCTCGTCCTCTGGAGCAGGCTTGGCCCCTACGGCCTCGTAGAGCTCGACCGGCTGCTCTGGGACGACAAGAAGCTCTTCGAGTGGAATGCGTACATCCGGCCGATCGAGGATCTCCCGCTCATCCGGGCACGCATGCGACGGCGGAGGGGCAAGTACTCCTGGGAGCGACGCGGCACCGAGTTCCTGCAGGAGAACGCCGGCTACAAGCGCTACGTGCTCAAAGAGCTCGAGCGCCGCGGGCCGCTGCTCTCGCGCGAGCTCGCCGACGACTCGGTCAGGACCTGGGAGTCGCACGGCTGGTACGGCAGCCGGAACACGAGCGTGATGCTCGACATCCTCCACGGACGTGGCCTCGTGGCGATCGTCGGCCGGCGAAACGGCCAGCGACTCTGGGATCTGGCCGAGCGCTGGTATCCGGAAACCGAGACGGTGCCGCTGCGGGAGGCCGAGCGGATCCTCGCAGAGAAGCGGTTTCGCGCACTCGGCGTGCGGCTGACCGCTTCCGGGTGGGAGGCGCACGAGCAGGTGTCGGACGCCCCTGTTCCCGATCGCGCGACCGTGCTCTCGCCCTTCGACCGGCTGATCCACGACCGAGACCGTGCCGAGGCGCTCTTCGACTTCCGCTACCGGCTCGAGATGTACGTCCCCAAGCTGAAGCGGGAGTTCGGGTACTACGTGCTTCCGATGCTCGTGGGCGACCGGCTCGTCGGCCGCGTCGAGCCGCGCTTCGACCGGAAGACGAAG
>JACCWU010000192.1 GCA_013697465.1 Actinomycetota bacterium
ACCATGCCGAAGCCCTCGCCGATCGACGGGACGACGACGATCGCGGCGTCCTCGATCGCGCGCTGCACCGGCGACACGAAGCCGAGGAAACGCACCGAGCTCTCGATCCCGAGCTCGCGCGCGAACGCCTTCAGCGCGGGCTCGAGCGGGCCGCGCCCGGCGACGTCGAGCGCGATTCGCGGAACGCGCGACCGTGCCTGCGCGAGCGCGCGAAGCAACACGAGGTGGCCCTTGATCGGAATCAGCCGGCCGACACAGAGCAGGCGTGGCTCGGTCTGGCCGTAGGGTCCGACCGCGTCACCGGCCGCGATCCCGTAGTGGACGATCTCGAAGCTCTGCTCGTCGAATCCCTCGGTCTCCGCGAGGTAATGCGCGAGGCCCCGCGAGATGGCGATGTGGACGTGCGCGAGAGAACCGACCGTACGGTCGGCGATGCCGAAGAAGCGCCCCTCGCGGAACTCGTTGAAGCCGTGCTTCGTCGAGAGCCGGAGGTGGACGCGTGCAATCGTCCCAGCGAGCTGGCCGTAGACGTCGGCGTGAACGAGGTGCGTGTGCAGGATCCGCGGCCGGCGGCGGGCGAGATGCGCGACGACCTCGCCGAAGGCGATCGGGTCGACGTCCGCGCGGAGCCTGATCGCGTCGAGCGGGACGCCGCGCGCCTCGAGCTCGCGCGCGAACTCCCACGCGCCGGGCTCGTCCTCGTGCAGCATCAGAAACCGGATGTCCCAGCCACGGTCGCGAAGATCGGGTAGCAGTTGAAGCAGGTGCGCCTCGGAGCCCGAGATTCCCGCGACCTTCTGGGCGTGGAGGACGAAGCCGTCGGTCACGAGACCCCCGGCGCTCACGCGAGTCCCGCTGCCTCGAGAGCTCCCCGCGCCCACGACTCGACGGAGTGCCCCTCCTCCACGCGTTCGCGCAACGTTCTGCCGAGTGCCGCACGCTCGTCCGGGCTCAGCGCGGCGAGCGCCCGGATCCGGTCGGCGAGCTCTCCGGGATCCTCGCGCGCGAAGAGTTGCGCCGGATCGAGCAGCGAGTCGAAGACCGGGTTCGAAGCGAGCACGGGCACGCACCCTGCCGCCGCTTCGTAGACGACCTTGTCCGGAGCGCCCGCGCGCATGTTGTTCACGAGCGCGTCGTGGGACGCGAAGAGCGCCGGAAGCTTCGCGCGAGGAACGGCGTCTCCGAGGGTCACGCGCCCGTCGAGCGGGAGCTCGGCGGCCAACCGCTCGAGGTCGCCGCGGTGTTCGCGCTCCTCGGCCGAGAGCATGGGGCCGTGAACTTCGAGCCGCACGCCTTCGCCGACGGCTGCGACCGCGCGCACGACGACGTCGAGCCCCTTCGCCGGTGAGTAGCGGCCGAGAGCGAGCAGCCTGAGGCTCTCGGCGTCCCCGCTCGTCGGCGCGCAGGAGAACTCGGAAAGGTCGATACCGTGACCGATCGCCCTCACCTTCTTCGACTCGAGCGGGAACGAGCGGCGGTCGACGGAGATCACCGCGGTGGAGACGCGTTCGGCGGCGCGGAGGAGATGGCTCGCTCGCCAGTGCGTGAACCAGAGAACGAGCGGGATCCGGAGCGGCCGAACCAGCGGCGCGGCGAGGACGGCGTAGATCGGGCACATGTGGGCGACGACGGCGCCCCCGCGCAGCCCTGGGAGCTCCGCGGCGAGCGCGGCCTCGAAACGAAGGCCGCGCGCGGCTTTCAGGCGCGCGCGAAACGTGCGCACGCGGCAGTTTGCGGGCAGCACGTCCTCCACCGCACCGTCGGCGAGCACGACGACCTCGTCGACGAGCGCGGCGAGCGCCCTGATCTTCGGCACGGTCGCAGCGAGCGCCGGATGTCCGGGATCGACCTGCTGCGTGATGAAGACGAGCCGATGCACCTCAGAAGAAGTCGAAGTCGCCGAGCGTGAAGTGCCAGGCTCCGCCGCGCGCGTCGAGTCGTGCGCCGTCGATGAGCTCCTTGCCGATGAAGCGGAGGCGCTTGTTCGTCGGCGCGAAGCCGGCGGCGAGGAGCGTCCGGCGCTCGGCTCCACCGGGGGGAGGAAGGAGGACGAGCGCGTCTGCTCCACCTCGGACCTCGGCAACGGCTCGCGAGAGCAGGGCGCGGAGCGCGTTCCGACCACCCGGAGAGACGACGAGGTCGGCGAGAAAACCCGCAGAGACCCCGTGCTTGAACGTGTGCCCCACCACGGCGACGCCCGCCAGAGCGCCGTCACGGTAGGCGCCGAAGCACCGGTAGTCGCGCGGCGAGTCGAGGTAGCGCCAATTGAAGTACTCGGCATCGCGCACGAAGTGATTGCCGTAGCCGGCCGCGCAGACGCGGCCGAGCGCGTCCATGTCCGGACCGAAGCGCTCGACCATTCGTACCTCGACTCCGCGGACCGACCGCGGCGACTCGTCGCGCGGGGGAAGCCCGCCGCGACGGCCGGGGCGCCCGAGCACATAGCGGAGCACCGCAGCGGCCCGCAGCGGCCTGGCCCACAGCC
>JACCWU010000233.1 GCA_013697465.1 Actinomycetota bacterium
CTCCCGTGGGTGGGCCAAGCGGGCGGGCTCCTCGGGGGGGCGGACCGGCACGACAAGTCGGCCTTCTACGGAGCAGCAGAGCCGGGCAAGGGCACGCGACTCGCGGCGCCCCTCCTCCCACCTGACCTCGTGATCCAGGACGAGCTGCACCTGATCTCTGGCCCGCTCGGCACGATGGTTGGCCTCTACGAGACGGCCATCGAAGCGCTATGTCTGCGCGAGATCGACGGTCGCTCAGTGCGGCCTAAGATTGTCGCTTCCACCGCGACCGTGCGTCGCGCGCAAGACCAGATCCAAGCGCTCTTCGCACGCCCGCTGACGCAAGTGTTCCCCCCTCCAGGGCCCAACCGGCGCGATTCATTCTTCGCACGCATAGTGCCATCCTCGAAGGTCTCCGCCCGGCTCTACCTCGGGATCGCGTCCCAGGGACGGAACCCGAAGGTTGTCATGCGTAGAACCTGGCTTGCACTCATGGGCGCCGCTGAACGTGCGTACCGCGATGCTGGCGGTCACAAGAACACGGAGAACCCCGCCGATCCCTACATGACGGTCCTCGGCTATTTCAACAGCCTGCGCGAGCTGGGTGGGGCGAGGCGGATCCTCGAAGAGGAGGTCCAGAACACGATCAAGGCGTACGGGGCCCGCAGGCGGATTGGGGAGGAAACCGGCCCCTTCCACGACCGCAAGACGTTCTCCGAGGTGCTGGAGCTCACCTCCCGCGTTTCCACCGACAAGGTGGCGGAGGCACGCCGCCGACTGGAGAGTGAGTTCTACGAGGCGCAGCGAGTGGACTGTGCGATCGCAACAAACATGATCTCGGTTGGTCTCGACATTCAGCGGCTTGGTCTTATGGTCGTTCTCGGGCAGCCCAAGACTCACTCCGAATACATCCAGGCCACGAGCCGCGTCGGGCGCGACGACACGCGGCCAGGGCTCGTCGTCACTCTCCTCAACATCCACAAGCCGCGCGACCGCTCTCACTACGAGCGATTCCGCCACTACCACGAGACCTTCTACCGCTCGGTCGAGGTGCCCAGCGTCACACCTTTCTCCGCTCGAGCGCTTGACCGGGGGTTTGCGGGGGCGCTCGTCGGGCTAGCTCGTCACGCTGAGCACCAGCTCGAACCCCCCCTGGGAGTCGAACAGATTGCGAAGGTCCGCGCAGACCTCGAGCGCCGGCTCCTCGACACGTTTCTTGAGAGAGTGCGTCAGCAACCGTTTGCGGACGAAGCCGAACGAGACGAACGTCTTCGGACCGTCCAGAACCGGATTGTCGATCTCCTCGACTCGTGGCGCAAGGTCATCGACGACTACCAGGCCGCTGGGGTCTCCGTGCAATACCAAAAGTACGAACTGAAGCAGCCGCGTCCGCTGCTGCGAGAGATGCTCGATACGGACTTCGAGTCGGAGCACCATCGGAAGTTCCGCGTCAACCGGTCGCTCCGCGACGTGGAGCCTGAGGTGAATCTGTTCATGAAGGATCTGAGCGGGATACAGGTAGAGGACACCCCATGAGCAGAAGGGCGCACGGTCAGATTCGGAGCAGCCAGGTCATCACCACGTACGGGCCGGGCGCGTTAATCGACATGCCCAAGCACTCGGCAATCGTGGGCGGGCTAGAGACGTGGCCGAAGACAAGCGACCTCCAAGAGATTCTCGAGCCCAGACTGACGAGCTGGCTCCAGATGATGACGGGAGTCGTGGCACCACAGCTGTTTGCGCCGCCACCCGATTCCAACGACCCCCGCGAGGCCGCTCGGGGGATCGGAGCCTGGCGCTTCCCGGAGTGGTTCATCGTGCAAGAGGCGATCGGCGGCGAGGAGCGAGAGCGCTCCCGCCGGCTTGTTCACCGAAAGGCGCTGGACGATAGGGGCCGGATCGACGGACGCCAGGTCGTAGCCACCCGCTTCGTGCGCGCCTGCCCAAAAGGGCACGTGGACGATCTCGATTGGCGGCGCTTCGTGCACGGGGCAGACACGTGCCTGCGGCAGCTCTGGCTCGACGAGCGAGGAACCAGCGGCGACTTGGCCGATTTGGTTGTGCGTTGCGAGTGCGGCAAGTCGCGCGGCCTGTATGAGGCGACTGTCCTCGAGACCAACCCGCTCGGAACGTGCTGGGGCACACGACCGTGGCTGGGTAGAAACTCGCACGAGGACTGCCAGCTGCCAAGTCGACTGCTCATTCGCACGGCCTCGAACGCGTACTTCCCACAGGTGGTCAGCGTGCTGTCGCTTCCGGATCGCGGGACATCGGTCGAAGCGGCCGTCGCCGAACTCTGGGACGACCTCCAGATAGTTGATGATACAAGTGGGCTTTCGTTCATCAAGCGGAAGCCGAAGGTCGCGGAGAGACTTGCTCCCTTCAGAGATAGCGAGGTTGTTGACGCAATCCGCGCTGCGAAGACCGGCAGGACGACCGATCGGCCCGTCAAGCACGTTGAGCTCGATGCACTTCTCGCCGCGCCCGAGGGTTTCGGCGATGACGTACCCATCAACCACGACTTTCACGCCAGGCGGCTGCCAGACCACACATGGCGTCGCGCGGCGCGGAGCGACGGCATCGAGGCGGTCGTGCAACTGCACCGACTCCGCGAGGTGTTGGCCCTCACAGGCTTCACGCGCCTCGAGGCTGTCACGCCGGACATCAATGGGGAATACGAGACCGACGTAGAACGTGCAGAGATTGCTCTCGAGCCGCGGTGGTTCCCCGCGGTCGAGAACCGCGGCGAAGGGCTCTTCCTCCAGCTGCGTACCGAGGCTGTGAAGAGCTGGCTCCAACGACCACCGGTGACCCGACGGCTCGAAGACCTCACAAGAGGACATGAGCGCTGGATGACTGGCCGCAAGGCCCAAAGACCGTTCCCCGGCGGTCCGTACGTGCTCCTGCACACTCTCTCGCACCTGCTGATTCAGTCGCTCTCAATGCGCTGCGGCTATCCGGCCAGTTCGATCCGTGAGCGGATCTATGCCCATTGGGAAGGCAAGCGGTTCGGGCTTCTGCTTTACACAGGGAGTCCCGACGCCGAGGGCACGCTCGGCGGACTGGTGGAG
>JACCWU010000207.1 GCA_013697465.1 Actinomycetota bacterium
CGAACGCAACGTGGCCGATGCCGTCCCCGATCAGCGACTGCCGTCGCTGGACGAGGAAGAAGCCGACCGCAGGGGCGAGAAGTCCCACGACGGCCCCCGCCCCCAGCGCGAGCCGCATGAACTCGGAGTCAAGCATGGACGTGCGAGGGGTCGTGCCAGATGCCCGGAAGCTCGCTCGGCGCGCCGTCGAAGACGATCGTCCGCCGCACGAGGACAAGACGCTCGACGAAGCGCTCCACCGCTCCGAACTCGTGCGAGACGTAGAGGATCGTGACTCCGAGGTCCGAGTGGAGCCGGTCGAGCAGGGCGGCGAGCGACTCCTGCGACTCGGCGTCGACGCCCGTAGTCGGCTCGTCGAGTACGAGGAGGGACGGCTCGCCCGCGAGCGCCTTGGCGATGAACGTGCGCTGCTGCATCCCCCCGGAGAGGGTCCGCAACGGCGCATCCGCGTGCTCGGCGAGGCCGACCCGGTCGATCGCCTCGGCTGCGATCTCCCGATCTCGCCTCCTGAGTGGACCCAGCAGGCCGCCGGCGGCGAGCCTCCCCGCCGAGACAACCTCGCGAACCGTCGCGGGCGCCTCGCTCCCGAGCTGCGAGCGCTGGGCGAGGTAGCCGAGCGTCTTGCGGCGCGAGAAGCGGTGGGCGGCCTCTCCGTACAGGAGGGCGCGCCCGGTCGTCGGCCGCTCGAGCCCGAGGGCTATCCGCACGAGCGTCGTCTTCCCCCCGCCGTTCGGGCCTGCGACGGCGACGAACTCGCCTTCGCCGACGCCGAGGTCGACGTCCTCGAGGACGCTCTGTCCGGGCCGGTAGCCGAAAGAGACGGCCTCGAGCTCGACCGCGTTGGTCACCGGCAGCCGAGGGTTTCTCGAAGCGTCTCCAGGTTCTGCCGCATGACCGAGAGATAGTCCTCTCCGGCGTCGAGGCGGTCCTCGCTCAAGCCCTCGATCGGATCGAGCACGGCGATGTCGATCCCCGCTTCCCGCGCGACGGTCTTGGCGAGGCGATCGGAGACGAGCGGCTCCGCGAAGACCGCTGTGGCGCCGGACTTGCGAACCATCCCGACGAGCCGCTCGAGCTCGCGCGGCCCGGGCTCGGACTCAGGAGACCGTCCTGCGAGCGAAAGCTCCTCCAACCGGTAGCGCTTCGCCAAGAGCTTGAAGGCCGAGTGGGTCGTAACCACGGTGCGCCGCTCGCAGTCCGCGAGGCCGTTCCGGTACTGCCGGTCGAGGCGGCGGAGTTCGGCCACCGGCGCTTGTGCAGCACCCGCCCGGCCGAGCGCGGCCCCGATCGCCTCGATCAGCGAGACGAAACGGAGCGGATCGAGCCACACGTGTGGATCGCTGTCCGGGCCGTGGGCATCGACGGAGATTCCGCTGCGCTGAGCCACGGCGTCCACGACCGCCGGCTGGAACCCCGAGTACGAGCCGTAGACGACGAGATCGGCATCGCGGACGGCTTCGACGTCCCCAGCCGAGAGCTCGACGTCGTGTGGCTCCGCTCCCGGTGGAGTCAGGTTCACGACCTCGACGGCGTCTCCGCCCACGCGCTCCGCCGCCCACGCGAGCGGATAAAGCGAGGCGACGACCCGGGTCCTGTCCCCGTCGTCCTCGTCTCCGCCGCAGCCGGCCGTGCTTGCGAGCGCGAGGACGCAGAGGACGGCAAAGATGTGGACGAGGTGCCGCACGGGTATGCCAACGCTAGCATGTCTTTGAGAACGGGTATCATTATCGTCTGATGGCTCAGCGATGGAGCGACGATGCGCTCGCGCGCCTTCGGGCGACGAGTGGCCGGGGCGGTGCGGCTCGGCGCGCGGTCGTCGAGTACCTCGGCCGCCAGAACTGCTGTCTCTCGGCCCAGGAGATCTACGACGGCGTGCGAGGCCGCGGCCTTCGAGTCGGCATCGCGAGCGTGTACCGCGCACTCGAGGGCCTGGATCGCGGCGGCCTCGTCCAGCGCATCGACCTCGGTGACGGCGTCGCCCGCTTCGAGCCGGTGCTCCCGGGCGGTGAGCATCACCACCACTTCGTGTGCGACGACTGCGGGAAGGTCGAGCCGTTCGAGGACCCGGCGCTCGAGGTCGCGCTCGAGCGAATCGCCGGCGGTCGCGGCTACGACGTGGAGGCGCACGACGTGGTCCTTCGCGGCGCCTGCGGCGAGTGCCGCTGAAGCCGGGTCAGGAGACGCGAGCGATCACGAGCGCCGCGGCCTCGGGTGTCGTCAGGATTTCGGCGACCTCGAGCTGCGGGTGAGCCGACGCCCACTCGCGGAGCGGATCGAACTCCCGCCGACCGGGGGGCCATGTCGTCCAACACGAGCAGGCCACCGGGCTCGAGCAGACCGAGCACGGCGTCGCCGAGCTCGTACGGCGCCCGCTTGAAGTTGCCGGCGTCGTGGAAGACCAGACCGTAGGGGCCGAGCGGTGGCAACAGCTCCAGCCAGTCGCCGACGAGTAGCTCCACGTTCTCGAGCCGCTCGAGCCTCGCGGCGGCGACCGCCGCTCGCTCGGGATCCCGCTCGACGGTCACCACGCTTCGCGCCGTCTTCGCCATGGCCTCGGCCCCGGCGCCGAACGCCGTTCCCGCCTCGGCGACCCTCCGCCCCGCGGCGAGCACGGTGAGCAGCCGCTGGACCTCGGGTATCGACGAGCCGCCGCCGGTCACTGTTTTGCGCCGCTGCTCAGGCGTCGTGCTCGGCTTGGGCGCGGGCCATGATGGCGTGCACCACGGCGGTCTTCGCGTCCGCGTACTGCTGCACGTACTTCCAGTCGCGTGCCGCGAGCTTCCGCTTGGCGTCCGCGTAGAGCTCGCGATCGGCGGCGTCCTTGCGCAGCCAGTCCCGGAAGAGGAGCATCCGGTCGACCTCCGCGCAACCCTCGGTGAAGACGTGGAGGTTGACGTTCGTGTCCGGCCCTTTGAAGACCCGGTGCTCGAACCACTCCGGCTCGCGGATCTGCAGGACGTACCCCGCCTCCTCCATGTCGGGCACGTAGGCGGGCTCGTCCGCAGAGTCCGGCACCTCGAGCACGATGTCGATGACGGGCTTCGCCGGGAGCGTCGGCACCGAGGTGGAGCCGGCATGCTCGATCAGCCGGACGCGGTCGCCGATGATGGAGCGGACTCGCGCCTCCTCGCGTTCGTACAGATGCGGCCACTCGAGGTCGTACTCGCGGAGCTCGATCGGCTTTGTGAGCGGCTGCGCTCCGCCGATCGTGACCTGCTCGAGCATCGCGTCGTACGAAGCAACGTCTGTCGGATCGGGCTGCCCGGCGCTCACGCCGGCGAACGCTACTCCACGAGCTCGAGCAGCTTGAACATCGGCAGGTACATGGCGATGACGATGATGCCGATGATCACGCCGACCCCGACCATCATCAGCGGCTCGATGATGGAGGTGAGCGAGGCGATCGAGGTGTCCACCTCGTCCTCGTAGAAGTCGGCGATCTTGTCCAGCATCTTCTCGAGCTCGCCGGTCTCCTCGCCCACCTTGACCATCTGCGAGACGAGCGGGGGGAAGACGGGGTTCTCGATCAGCGGCTGGGCGATCGGGATTCCCTGGTGCACCTGCGCGCGGACGTCGACGAGCGCCGACTCGACGACCCAGTTGCCCGCGGTCTGGCCCGAGATCTCGAGCGCCTTGATGATGTCCACCCCGGCCGCGACGAGGGTGGCGAGCGTGCGCGAGAAGCGCGCCATCGTCACCTTCAGGACAACCTTGCCGATCCCGGCGGGAACGCGCAGCTTGAAGCGGTCCCACACCTGGCGCCCTGCCGGCGTCTTCTTCCAGCGAAGGAAGCCGTAGATGGAGCCTCCGAAGGCCGGAAAGAGGATGAACCAGTAGCCACGGACGAGATCCGAGGCGGCGACGACCATCTTCGTGAGCGCGGGGAGCTCCCCGCCCAGGTCCGCGAAGATGCCCTCGAAGACGGGGACGAGGAAGAGGAGCATTCCGGTCAACGTCGCCAAGGCGAAGCAGAGGACGACCATCGGGTAGACCATCGCCCCCTTCACGCGGCGCTTGATCTTCATCTCCTTCTCGATCTGGAGAGCCATGCGGTCGAGGACGGTGTCCAGGATCCCGGCCGTCTCGCCCGCTTCCACCATGGAGATGAAGAGACGATCGAAGACCTTCGGGTGGCGTGCGAGCGCCTGCGAGAGGAGCATCCCGCCCTCGACGTCTGTCCGGACCTCGCGGATCACGGCAGCGAGGGCGTTGTCGTCTGTCTGCTGCTCGAGGATGACGAGAGCCGAGACCACGTTGAGGCCGGCCTCGATCATCGTCGCGAACTGGCGCGAGAAGACCTGCAGCGATCGCTGCTTCACCTTCTTACGGCGGCCGCCGGCCGTCTGCCCGCCCACCTCCGTCAAGGACACCGGGCGGAGGCCGCGTTGGCGTAGCTGCTCGCGTGCAGCGCCCAGGTCCGGGGCCGTCAGCTGGCCGGCGGACTCGACTCCGAGCGCATTGATCGCGCTGTAGGCGAACGCCCCCATACGCAGGTCGTATCGGCATCACTTAGAGGGATCTTGAGGTGCATGCGAGCTGTGCCGATACCTATTTCGTGTTCCTGCGGCTCCAAAGCCAGCGGGGGTTTGCGCTGATCGAGCTCCTCGCGGCAATCGTCATGATCAACGTCGGAATCCTGGCGATTCTGATGGCGCTGAACTCCGGCATGGTGACGCTACGTCGGACGGCCGACCGCTCGACCGCGGCAGCCGTTGCGGACAAGCAGATGGAGCGTTACCGCGCACTCCTCTATTCGTCGATCTATCTCGATACCGCCTCGCTCGCCGCCACGGACGCCACCTACCAGGGCGACAGCGCGTACTCGGCTACACCGCCCCCACCTGCTCCTCCGGGGACACAGGTGAATCAGGTGTGCGCCCCGCTTGTCGCCGCCTGCACGCCCTCGCAGACGGTGCAGGGGGCGGACAACAAGAGCTACCGCGTCGACACCTACATCGTCTCGACGACGCCGCCCGGGGGACAGCAAGTGAAGCAGGTGACGGTCGTCGTGAGAAAGGCGGGGACGACGCCGTCGCTCGCGCGTGTCGTTTCGATCTTCGGCTCGAGCTTCTGATCCCTGTCAACAGCAGTCGTCGGAAAGGTCGCCGCGCCAGACGCGGAAGCCCTCCAGCACCGCGATCCCGGCTATGCCGAGCGCGGCGACCGGGTCCGGCCCATGACGAACCCTGCGGCCGCCTCGATCAGGCTGTCGATGCCGAATGCGACGAGCGCAATCGAGCCGGCAGCGATCCTGCGCCGATCGAGAGCCGAACTCGACGACGTGCCAGACGTTCCCGGCCCAGGCGAGGAACAACGCCCTGCGCCGCAGACGGTCGCTCGGGCCTGGCGGCGATGCGTGGGATGTCGACGACCCGCTCGGTCACGGCGGCAGGGTAACCGCGCGCAGGGCGGCTCTACGGGGTCGCGGCGGGCGGCTTCCCGGAGCTCTGGTCGGCAGCTCGCGCGGCGGCCGCCGAGCCATCCCCGACCGCAACGAGCACGAGCCTGTAGCTGGCCCCGGTGGTGGTGTTGACGAGCACGAGCGGCTTTCCGACCTTCAGCTTCGTTCCCTTCGCCCCGTTCTCGTACACGCCGCCTGCGATGCCGATCGTGACCGTCTTCGCCTTCGGCTGCTCCGCGATCAGCACGAAGACCGGGTTCGACGAGGGGAATGCTGCGCCCGGAAGAAGCGCCTGGCGAGCGCCGTTCACCGAGATCACGGTCACGGATGCGACCGGGGTGCCTACGGTGAATCCCGTCGAATCTGTCTTCGGCTTTTCCCCGCCTCCGTCCTTCGTCCCAGCGGCGCCCGCGGTCAGCGACGTCGGGGGCAGCTGGGGCTTGACCTGCTGCACGAACGGGTCCTTCCGCGAGAAGACCGTGAACGACGTCAGCTTGCCGCGAGCTGCGGGGAGAGGACGATCCGTGTCGACGAGGACCACGGAGACGGGCCGTGCCCCGATCCCTGGAACGGGCTCTGCGCCGACCGTGTCAGGAGAGGTCGCCGTCGTCTCCGTCGCCTCGGAAGTCCCCGAGCCTCCGAGGAGCTTCGGGAGCTGAATCGCGAGCAGCAGGAGCAAGACCACGCCTCCTACCGCGACGAATATCTTCTGCTTGCGCTCACGCGCCGCTCGTTCGTCGGCGATGGCCATCAGTCGGTGCTCCCCGTGGCCGAAGCCGTGCTGCTCGGCTCGAGCTCGTCGGGTTCGGGCCTCGGAGTCTCCTCCGGCGTGATCGGCCCGTCGTACACGTAGGCGTACAGGGTGATCGTCCCGTCCAGGGTGGGGAATCCGTCGGCCAGGGACTCCACGAGCTCGACGTTCTGGACGTTCAAGAGCCGACCCGTCGCCCGGAGCTTCCCCCGTCGGATCGTGACGAGAGTCCGGATGCGACGGAGAAAGCCAGAGATCTTGTGGAATCCACCTGAGACCGTGACCTCGACCGAGATCATCGTCGGCTCGCCGGCGACCGCAGCAGCGGGCTGAGGAATGATCGTGCGCAGCACGACGCCGCTCGCCTCGGCCAGCCGAGTTAGCTCGAGCACGAGACCCGCCTGGTCGGTCCCCGAGGGCATCGCCTTCGCAAGCCGGAGGATCTCGGATACGGGAACGCCTGAGCTCGTCGGATTGTTCGCCGCGGCTTGCGCCTCGACGAGCCTGAGCTCGGCCGCGGCGAGCTGCTCAGCGGCAAGCGCCGCTTCCGAGCGCTTCGGCGACACGTACATGAACCACACCGCCAAGGCGTACAGCAGAACGGCCGCCGCGGCCAAAAAAGCCATCGCCCGTGGAGAGAGATCACCGACTCTGCTTCTCATGGCGATCCTGCCGTCCGGAGCGACGCTGCGATCGTGAACGTCACGACGCGCTTGCTCCGGGTGGGAGGCTGCGCCGGCTGCGAACCGCCGGTCAGATCCGCCGTCCGGGACTCCACGCGCGCGCTGGCGTTGAGCGTGACGTTCTCGAGCGTCGGAACGATCGAAAGCCGGGACAGAACTCGTGCCACGGAGGCGTGCGAATAGGTCGCACCCTGAATCGTGACGCTTTGGGCCGCCGTGGACGATCCAGGGGTCGTCGCGGCTGAGGCGGTCGCGGGAGCCGCCGCCGAGGAGGCGGCACTCAAGCCGGTCAGCCAGGCGTCCTCCGGAAGAACCAGAGAAATATCCCGAAGCAGCCGATCGAACGCGATCCGAGACGAAAGCGCGGAGGAAAGCGCCGCAATGCGATTCGATCGCTCCTGCGTCAGGACGCCCTGTGAGATCGCCGGCGCCGGTGCTCTCGGCAGGCGCGCGATTGCGGACTCGACGTCCTGGAGCGCCGTCTGCCGCTCACCGGCGGTTCCCGAGGCGGAGAAGCCGAATACCGCGGCGGCGACGGTCACGGCGGCGACACCGCCCACCGCAACCAGGAGCGGAGTCCGCGTGGTTCCGAGCCCCTTGGCGCTCTTCTGATCGCGGGGGAGGAGGTTGACGGCGCGCATCGTCTTCAGTCCTCGATTCCGAGACCGATCGCGACCGCCAGAGACCCGGACTGGTCGCCGAGAGCCACGTCCTTCGAGAGCTTGACCCGCTCGAATGGGTCACCGAGCCGAACGGGCACGCCGACCATCCCCTCGACGGCGTCCGCAAACCCGGACATGTGCGCTGTGCCGCCGGTGAGCACGATCTGCCCGATCCCGAGGGCCCCGGGCTGCGCCTGGTAGAACTGAAGCGAAGCGACGAGCTCACGGGCGAAGACCCCGAGCGCACGTTGCAGACCCTCGCGCGCACTGGCGGCCCTCGCCGGCGAGAGTCCTTCGATTGTCGTCTCCTCGGCGAAGGACAGCTGCCGCTTGATGCCTTCGACCTCGCTCGGGGCCATGTCGAGCGCACGGGCGATCGGAACATTCAGCGACCATCCGCCCCAGTCGAGCATACGAGTGAACTCGCAGAATCGACCGTTCGAGACCGCGATCGTCGTGCGGTCGTGACCGACGGCGACAACCACGAGCGCACCATCGCCCGGCAAGGAGTCGGTGGGGACCACGAGCGAGCGGAGAAGCGCAAACGCCTCGAGGTCGATCCCGACCACCTCGAGACCGGCTCCTTTGCAGGCCTCGAGATAACGCTCGACGACCTCTCGGTAGGCAACGACGAGCAGGATGCGCCGGACGGGAGTTCCGTCCTCGCGCTCCCCCTCCTCGAGGACGACGTAGTCGAGAATGGCCTCCTCTAGCGGGATCGGGAGCACCTCTTCGGCGCGGAAGCGGATCGCGTTCTCCAGCTGCCCCGCGTCCGTCACGCCTTCGATCTCGAATACGCGGACGCCGATTCGGTTGTTGGAGACACCGAGCCGGACTCCTTTCTTCGGAAGCCCGTGCAGGTCGAAGAATCGCTCTAGTGCGCGTGAAAGCGCCTCTGCATCCCGAATCTCGCCGGAGACCATGACACCGGGCTCCAGCGGCTCGCGTACGACCTCCATCAGCTCTGGCTTGCCGTTGTTGATCACTCGCGCCGCGGCGATCTGCGACGCGCCGATCTTGAGGCCGATGAGCTTCTTGACGCGCTTGCCGCCGGAAGGAGCTGACTCTCCTTCGCCCCGGCGCCGAAGCACGAGCCGGTGGCGGCGCTGACCTTCGGACGGGCCCTCGTCGACCGTTGCTGCAGAAACCGCAGCGGCGGGCAGATCGGTGGGCATCACCGCCGTTGGAGATACGTGGTCGCTCGGGGCCCCCGCCGCGGTCCCCGTGCCGGCACCAGTCGATGCTGACGGCTGCTCGACGTCAAGCCGAAGAGTGTCAGAAGCCTCCGCCTGCGCACCCGCCGCCGCATGCGGCTCGGTCGCGCGAATCACCTCAGGCTCGAACGATCTGCTCTCGGGCCAGCTCGTCTCCTCGTTCATCACGCGTTCCCCGCAAGACGGAGGCTGGGCGATGCTTCGGCGGCAGAGACATCCGCCGAGAGACCGCTGCGCTCGAGCATTCCGACGAGCTGTTCCTTGCGGCTCGAGGTCGCGAGCGCGGCTTCGATGGTGATGAGGTGCTTGCGGATGAGCTCGACAAGCCCGTGCTCCATCGTTTGCATCCCCCGCTGCGTGCTCGTCTGCATGACGGAGTAGATCTGCTCGATCTTTCCCTGTCGAATGAGGTTTCGGACGGCGTCGTCGGGAAGCAGGATCTCCAAGCAGGCGACGCGTCCTTCGCGATCCGCAGTCGGCAGGAGCGTCTGCGTCACGATGCCTTGCAAGGTGTTCGCAAGCTGCATGCGGACCTGCTCCTGCTGCGCCGGTGGAAAGACGTCGATGACCCGGTCGATGGTGCTGGGGGCGCTCTGCGTGTGCAGGGTCGCGAGGACGAGATGGCCGGTCTCCGCTGCGGTAAGCGCGGTCGAGATGGTTTCGAGATCGCGCATCTCGCCGAGGAGGATCACGTCGGGGTCCTGGCGCAGCGCCGCGCGCAGAGCCTCGGCGAAGCTCGACGCGTCCGACCCGATCTCCCGCTGCGTGACGACGCAGCGCCTGTGCCGATGCACGAACTCGATGGGGTCCTCGACGGTGAGGATGTGATGGGACTTCGCCCGATTGACCTCGTCGAGCATCGCAGCGAGCGTCGTCGACTTGCCCGACCCGGTCGGACCCGTGACGAGCACGAGTCCACGCGGCTTCATCGCCAGCTCGCGGAGCGATGCCGGCATGCTGAGCTCCTCGAGCGTCCGGAGCTCCTCGGGGACGTGCCGGAAGGCAGCAGCGACCGAATCGCGTTGGAAGTGGACATTGACGCGAAAGCGTCCAAGACCCGGGACGCCGTACGAGAAGTCCAGCTGGCGTTTGACCTCGAGCTGCTTCTGCTGCTCGGTCGAAAGGATCCGATACAGGAGCGTCCGCGTGTCGTCCGCGCGGAGCTGCTCGGCTCCTTCGAGCCACTGGAGCTCGCCGTTCACCCGAACGGATGGAGGAGCGCCCGGCACAACGTGGAGGTCCGACGCGAGGGCCTCGACCGTGCGCGCAAGTAGATCGTCGATGGAGGTCGGCGCCGCATCCATGGGACAGGGTGCGTATCGGCACTCCCCTTCTCGACCTTGAGTGGCGCCCGATCGGGCTCCGGGCTTCGGCTCCTACCCGCGTGCTCCCCCGCAAATCACCCAAATTGGGGTATGGCGCTCCCCACCGGTCCGCCGATGCGTGTTCGGCATATCCGCACCCCTACCCGACTGCGGAAGGAGACCACGCAATGTTCAAGCGGATTCGGCAGCGTCTCGACGGGAACGGCGAGCAGGGCTTCACCCTGATCGAGCTCCTCGTCGTCATCATCATCATCGGCATCCTGCTCGCAATCGCGGTGCCCTCGTACTTGGGCTTCCGGGATCGAGCGAACAACAGCGCGGCAAAGGCGAACCTGCGAGCGGCTCTACCGGCCGCGGAGGCGTATTACGCCGACGCCGTAGCGGACGGTGGCGGCGGCGGCTCCTACGTCGGACTCACCCCCGTGAAGCTGAAGGCGATCGACTCGGGCATCTCGGACACCCTCACGGTCGCGTCGGCGGCAGCTGCGACGTACTGCCTCACGGACACGGTGGGCGGCAAGGTGTGGAGCGTCCTCGGCCCCGGTGCCTCGGCCACGGACTTCAAGGCGAACGCCACCTGCGCGTAGTTCGAGCGGAAGTTGAACCACGAAAAAGGCGCGGATACCGCGCCTTTTTTGTGGCCCCGCGTCATGACCGGCCATGGCCTGTCCTCGATAAAGCCCCCGTACTCGCCTGCCGATAAGGAACCGGTGACCCTGACTCTCAGCCCCCCGATTCGTGTGTTCGCCCTCGTGGGCATCATCGCCGCGACAGCTGTCGGCGCGTTTCTCTTCTTGGTCGCCCGACCGGGCGCGTCCGAGGGCTCGGGCTCGCCCGCGGCGCCGACGACCTCGACTGTCAGGCAGGGCGCAACGAAGTCGGCAACTCCGACTCCGGGCACGGAGACGCCGACTGCGCAGCGCCGTCCACGGAGCGCGCCCCTGCAGACGAAGAGTGGCTTCCCGCTCAAGGTCGACCGCGCGCTGCGGAAGAGCCGACCCGTCATCGTCGTCGTCTACATGCCCGGTTCGAGCGTAGATCGCATCGTCCTCGGCGAGGCGCTGAGAGCTTCGAGGCAATCTCGCGCGTCGTACGTGCCCGTCAGCGCCTTGAACGAGCGCGTAGCTCGTCAGCTCGTCGCGAAGACGGGTGTCCTGCCCCAACCGGCTGTGCTCGTTCTCAAGAACCCCGGCATCGTGGTCGCAACGCTGAGCGTGACCGACAGCGAGACGATCGCCCAAGCGGTAGCGCTCGCCCGACGATGACCGATGTGAATACCGCCCAGGCGGTTCCCGGACGGGAGCTCTACACTCGGCACGCGCTCGCGGGAGGACGCTCCGTCGCAATGCTTCGGATCGTGGACTATGCCGACTACTGTCTTGTCGAGGCCGAGGTGTGGCCGAAGGACGCCGACACGCAAGAGCCGGTACGCGTGGGGCCATACACGTTTCCGAGCGCCGTGGAGGCAACGCGCTTCGTGACGCACGCGCTCGAGGCGCTCATGGTGCTCGGCTGCGACGTCAAAGCGGCCTGACCTCACTCAGACCACCGGCCGAGACCCCCGCTACCACCTGCTAGGACTAGGAGAGTTTGGCCTAGGAGAGGACGCGGGCGAGCTCTTCGACGGACGTGAGGCCGGACATGACCTTCTCGAGCCCGTCGTCCCAGAGTGTTCGCATGCCGTTGGCCATCGCGGCGCGGCCGATCTCGTCCCGGCTCGCGTGCTGGACCGCGAGGGCCGCGATGTCCTCGGACATGCGCAGGAACTGGAAGAGCCCGATCCGGCCGCGGTAGCCCGTCTGGTTGCATCTCGGGCAACCCTTCTTGCGATAGAACACCGCACCGTCGGACGCAGCCGCTACCTCGGGCGAAACCCGCGCTTCGAGCAGCTCCGCCTGCGTCGGCTGGTACGCCTCGCAGCAGTGTGTACAGAGCTTGCGCGCGAGGCGCTGTGCGAGGACCGCGGACACCGCCGCCCCGGTCAGGAACGGCTCGACTCCCATCTCTCCGAGACGTGTGATCGTCGAGGGCGCGTCGTTCGTGTGCAGCGTCGAAAGGACGAAGTGGCCGGTGAGCGCCGCCTCGATCGAGATCTTCGCGGTCTCGACGTCACGGATCTCGCCGACCATGACCACATCGGGATCGGAGCGGAGGATCGAACGCAGCGCAGATGCGAAAGTCAAGCCCGTGCGCACGTTGATCTGAACCTGATTGACGCCGACGAGCCGGTATTCAACGGGGTCCTCGACCGTGATGACGTTGATCTCCGGACGGTTGATGCTCGCCAGGCAGCCGTACAGCGTCGTCGACTTGCCGGAGCCGGTGGGACCGGTGACGAGTAGAGCTCCAGTCGGAAGGCTGACGATCTCCTCGAGCTGCGCGCGCATTGCATCCGAGAGACCGAGCTCCGTCATCGTCGGAGCTCGCCGGGACTTGTCGAGGAGGCGCATCACGACCTTCTCACCCTCGACCGTCGGCAGGGTGGCGACGCGGATGTCGAGCGTCCTCCCCACAGCGCCCGCCGTCAGCGTGATGCGACCGTCCTGCGGCTTCCGCCGCTCGGCGATATCGAGCTTCGCCAGAACCTTGAGTCGCGTCGTCACGCCCGGTGCCATCTTCTTCGGAACCCGCTGGACCTCGCGCAGGACACCGTCCACGCGGAAGCGAATGACGAGCGCGTCTTCCTGCGGCTCGAAGTGGACGTCCGAGGCGCTCTCCTCTGCGGCCTGGAAGATCAAGGCGTTCACGAGGCGGACCAGCGGCCCGTCGGAGACTCCATCCTCGACCTCGAGGTCGTCGGCGAGCGCTTCGGTGTCGTCCACCTCGAGGAGTGCGCTTCCCACCGCCTCCGCGGCCCGTACCAGACGCCGCAACTCGGTGAGGATGTCCTCGCGCGAAGCGACGGCGAGCCCAAGCGTGTGGCGAGTAGCGAGCCGGAGCTCGTCGATGGCGTGGAGGTTCCCGGGATCGGCGACCGCAACCTTGAGCACGTCTTCCTCGAGCGCATACGGAACGGCGACCGCGCGCTCGAGCGTCATCAGCGGGATGAGCTGGGCAGCGTCGAGCGCAACTCCCACCGACGGGAGCTCGATGAACGGGAGGTGGTGACGTGTTGCGAGCATTCGAGCAACGCCGTCGGTCGTCGCGACGCCTTCGTCGATGAAAGCCTGCGTGACGGAGGCGCCGTCGAGGGTCCGGCCTCGGGCGAGCGCGATCACGTCGGGCGCGACGAGGCCGGTCCGACCCAACAGGTCGAGCACGAGCTCCGCAGTCTCGTTGACCCCGACTCCCGTGCCAAGAGCATGCACGGACGCACCCAACCCCGGCCCACCGGACCCGGCGACGCGAACGCGCGGTAGACGATCTGCATTCATCAGCGATCCCTCATGCGAGTTATCGGCAGTAGGCTGCCGACCCTTGACGCGGTGGGGCGCCTCAGAACGCAGTGAGGTAGGCGTCGAGCAGGCTCTCGCCGAAGAAGAGCGCGACGACCGCACCCAGGGAGAGGAACGGAACCAGCGGCACGGCCATCTTTCGCGCGGCCGAGCCATGTCGCGCCAAGAGCACAGCCGACGGCACGAGCGCGAGGAGGAAGCCGGTCATGAGCGCGAGCGGAACGGTCGCGCCGAGCATCGCCCCCAGGAGAAGAGCGAGCTTCACGTCGCCCATCCCGAGGCCTTGCGGATACGCGAGAACGACGAGGAACAGAGCGCCCGAAGCCCCGACTGCGCCAAAGAGCCACTCCGGGCTCGGCTCGATCAGCGTATGGAGGACGAGGGCCACAGCCGCCGCCGGCAGCACGATCCGGTTCGGAACGATCCGGTG
>JACCWU010000211.1 GCA_013697465.1 Actinomycetota bacterium
AGCAAGGCCCGTGCGCCTCGGAGCGCGCGCAGCTTCTCCGCTTCGCTCGGCATGTGTAGCAAGGTGCGAAAGGGGCAGATGACGAGCGGCACGCGCTCCGACACGGGCGGGTCCGCCAGATCGCCGACCCTCAGGTCCAGGAGATCCAGGACGCCTGCGGCAGCAGCCGCCTCGCGCGCGACCGCGAGCATCCCGGGCGAGGCGTCGATTCCGATCACCGGAACTCCGGCTTGCGCGATCGGGATGGCAATGCGACCGGTGCCGACGGCGAGCTCGACGATCGGACCGCCCGAGGCGAGGGCGTAATCGGCGTAGAACCCGATGTCCTCCGTCACCGACCGGCTCCAGGGGTCGTAGATCCTGGCAATCGGGTCGTAGAGCGTCATGACCTCGGCTTGCGCGCCACCCACACGAACTCGCCGCTCTCCTCGTCGAAGGGCCGCCGGTCGAACCAGCCGTAGAGCGCCTCGGTCTCGAGACCCGACACGTCGAGCAAGCCTTCCCACTCGCCTCTCGAGACCCACCAGAGCGAGATCCGGGGTCCCGTCTCGAGCGTGATGTCGATGCGGTTGTCGGCCGGGACGTACGCATTGCGATGGGCGACGTCGCCGATGTAGTCCTCGCGGCCGTCGAACTCCGCGGCGACCTTGTGGTCGAACACGAATGCGTTCCAGGCGAAGCGGCCACCGGGGCGCAGGCTCGCCGCGACCCGCTCGAACAGGCGTCTCCGGTCGCGCCAGCTTGGAAGGTGCAGGAGCGCGCGAGCAGGGCAGATCACGAGTGACACCGGCTCGTCGACTGCGAGGTCGCGCATGTCGCCTTCGCGCAGGTCGAGCTCGACACCGGCCGACTCCGCCCGCTCGCGAGCCATGGCGAGCATCGCAGGAGACGAGTCGATTCCGATCACACGCTTCCCGGTTCGCTTCGCGATGGGAATTGCGACGCGGCCGCTGCCCACCGCGAGCTCGACTACCGGCTCGTCCGCCTCGCTCGCAAGCTCGATGTAGAAGTCGACGTCCTCGGTCATGTCCGCCGCCCACGCGTCGTAGATCGGGGCGAACCCGTCGTACCCGCTCACAGCCCCGATTCAACCAGCCCGCCCCGGTCGTAGTGTTCGGCACGTGGTCGCTGGCGAACGCGTTACAGCAGCAGCCTTCGTCGGCGGCGCTCTGCTCGCCGGCGGCAACGCGATCGGAATTCGGTTCTCGAACCGCGAGCTCGACCCGCTTTGGGGCGCCGGGCTCAGGTTCTCGCTCGCCGCGGCGCTGTTCGTGGGGATGCTGGTCGCGCTGCGCGTCCCGCTCCCGCGAGGGCGCGCTCTCGCGGGGGCCGTGCTCTTTGGCGTCCTACAGTTTGGAGCCACCTACGCGCTCGCCTACTATGCCCTGGTCGAGCTGCACGCCGGTTTCGGCCAGATCCTGCTCGCGCTCGTGCCGCTGATGACACTGCTGCTCGCGGTCGCTCAGGGCCAGGAGCGACTCCGCCTTGCCGCTATCGTCGGAACGCTGCTCGCGCTCGTGGGCGTGGTCGTGATGTCGCGGGCGCCGCTACGGGAGTCGCTCCCCGTCCTCTCGGTGCTCGCGGCGCTCGGAAGCGCGCTCTGCTTCGCGCAGGCCGCAATCCTCGTCCGTCGACTCCCGCCGTTACATCCCGTGGCAATGAACGCGGTCGGCATGGTTGCCGGCGCGGCTCTGCTCCTCGCGGGTTCTCTCGCCGCGGGCGAGTCGCCGGAGCTTCCGGACGAGTCGGCGACATGGGGCGCCGTGGGTTACCTCGTCACGCTCGGCTCCGTGGGCGTGTTCCTCCTGTACCTCTTCGTTCTCCAGCGTTGGACGGCGTCGCGCGCTGCCTATTCCTTCGTGCTCATCCCTGTCGTGGCTGTGATCCTGTCCGCCTGGCTCGACGACGAGCCCGTCGGGGTGGGCCTCGTTTTTGGCGGACTATTCGTTTTGGTGGGCGTGTACGTCGGCGCGATTCGCCAACAGAGCGCGGCGGAGGCGGCGCCGCATCTCCCCTGAAGAGGCGCAGAGCACGTTGGTAACCTCGCTCACCTCTATGGATGCAGCCGCGCTCGAACGGGAAGGGCTTGCCGCAGTGGCCTCCGCGGCCACGCCCGAAGAGCTCGACGGTGTCCGCGTCGAGTACCTGGGCCGGAAGAGCACTCTCAAGCTCGCGCTGCGCGATGTGCGCGACCGTGAGAGCGGGCTGGAGCTGAACGCGATCCGCGAGCGCCTGGAGGAAGCGGTCGAGGCGCGCGAGGACGAGCTCCGAAGCGCCGTGCTCGATCGCCGTCTCACCGAAGAGGTCCTCGACGTAACGCTGCCCGGCGAAGAGCGCCACCTCGGCACGCTGCACCCGACGACGCTCACGCGTCGCGTCATCGAGGACGCCTTTCTCGGGCTCGGCTACGAGGTCATCGACGACCGCGAGGTCGAGACGGTCCACTACAACTTCGACCAGCTCGCCTTCGGCCCGGCGCACCCGTCCAGGTCCCACCGCGACACGTTCTTTCTCGATCCGGAACGGCTGCTCCGCACCGAGACGTCGCCGTCGCAGATTCACGTCATGGAGGCGAAGAAGCCGCCGATCTACATGGTCTCGCTCGGGCGCGTCTACCGCCGCGACGAGATCACGGCGACGCGCTTCCCGATCTTCCACCAGTTCGAGGGCCTGGCGGTCGACCGCAACATCACGCTCGCCGATCTGAAGGGGACGCTGCTCCATGTGATGCGGACGCTCTTCGGCGAGCACCGGCAAGTGCGGTTTCGGACGCACTACTTCCCCTTCACCGAGCCGTCGCTCGAGCCGGACGTCTCGTGCCCGATCTGCGAGATGGAGGGCTGCCGCACGTGCAAGTACACGGGCTGGATCGAGCTCGGCGGCGCGGGCATGGTCGACCCGCGGGTCTTCTCGAACGTGGGTATCGACCCCGAGGAGTGGACCGGATTCGCGTTCGGGTGCGGGATCGAGCGGGCCGCGCAACTTCGCCACGGGATCCCCGAGATCCGTCCGTTCTGGGAGAACGACCTACGTGTGCTGAGGCAGTTCTGATCGGATGAGGGTTCCGCTCTCCTGGCTCCGCGACTATGTCGTGCTCGAAATGCCGGTCGACGATCTGGCCAGCCGACTCGATGTGTCGACTGCGGTCGTCGCCGGGATCGAGCGTAGGGGCGTCTCCGACGAGGACGGCAATTTGGGGCTCTTCCGCGTCGGGAAGGTGCTCGAGGCGGGAAAGCATCCAAACGCCGATCGGCTCCAGCTCTGCGT
>JACCWU010000239.1 GCA_013697465.1 Actinomycetota bacterium
TGTCGCAGACGAGCCGAAAGGCGACAAGCGGCTTGCCTCGTGCCCGCGCTGCCGTGAGCCCGTGAGAGGCTACGAAGAAGTCGGAAGAGCTCGTCCTCGAGCAAACCTGATCTGGGGCGAGATCTCACTGTCACCCGGGGGTACCTCCGGCCGTATGCGGCTCTCTTCCGAAATCGCCGCCAGCATGGAGCTAGGCAACCGAGATGCTGCACGCGTCGCTGCTGGCTCGCCTGCCCCTAGTCGGGCGAAACTCCTCCGCGAATGACAAGCCGCGGCGCGAAGCCGCAACCGGGCGCGTCAAGCCGGACCGGGGTCGACCAGATTCCGCTGTCCTCGAACCAGGACAGCGTTCGGCCGTCCGGCGACCAGCTGAGCCCAGGCTCGAGGGAGATGTCCCGTCCCGCGAGGGTGCACCGCTGGGCCGGCGGAGCGCTGACGCCGCGGGTCGCAAAGAGCTCGATCGTCGGCGCACCGCCTCCGAGCTTGGCGCGAACCAGCGCAAGCTTGTCGCCGCGGCGTGTCAGCTCCCCGCCGCCGAGCGAGTAAGCGTTCCAGTCGGGCACCAGGTCGCTGCGGGCGGGATCGCGATAGAACGGGACGGGCTTCCGCCCCACCGACGCGACGTACACGTGCGCGCCCACCTGGGAGTACTGGTCGAACACCAGAAGCCGTCTGTTGTCGATCCACGACGGGCTCCCGAGCTGCTGGAGCACGAGCTCCGACTTGCCCTTGTACTTTCCTGAAGCGACGTCCGTGTACACGACATTGAGCGCAACCGCCTTTAGCTCGCGTTGGCCCCCAGAACGGTTGACGACCTCGTAGAGGAGCTGCGAGATCGCGAGCGTGCGGCCGTTCGGGGAGACCTCGGCGGCAAGCGCGCGCGGGACGAGAGCCGCCAGGGGCTCGAAGAGTGCGATCCGAGGTGAGCCGAGCCGCTTGCCGCCCGGCGAAAGCCGGTAGACGTTCGACCCGCCGCCGCGGAACGTCGCCACGACCGCCCGTCCGTCCGGCCCGCGCAGTGCCACGATCGTGCCGTTGTCGGCCTGCGTCGGCGAGTAGTAGGGGCTCGCCGCCGTCCCGTCACGGGTGAGCCGAACCTGACCCGAGCCGTCCGCCTTCGCGAGCCAGACGTTATGGCTCTTGATGAAGACGATGCTGTCCGCGGGGCCGGCCGCGTGCGAGGCAGCCAGCACGACGAGCGCGGAGGCCGCCGCGGCGAGTAGTGCCGCCCACCGGCGGCGAGAGAGATGCTTCATGATCGCTCCTTCCAGTTCGCCATCCCGATTCCGTCGACCTTCCGAAAGAGACGGTGCGGCAGCACGCTTACGACTCGCTTATGGAGGTCTGGACACTCGTCCGGCGAGCCAACGCAGCGATGAGCAGCGACGGCCAGCAGTGCTAGGCGGAGAGACCCTGCCTCATCCCGCGGGTGCGTGAGCGAGCTCCTCGTCGAGAACGTCGTCGGGATTCGCGCGACCGTGCGCGAATGCCGACGCGAACGCTTCCTCACCGAGCTCCGCCCGCCCAGCGGCCGTAACCTCGTCCCGGTAAGTGAGCACCGAGCCCTCGGGCTGCTCGGCCGCTCCGCTCGCGTGACGCAGAGAAGCCGCCGCCCCGAGGAGTCGTGCTGCTCGCTCGAGCTCGCCCTCGGCTTTCGCCACCGCGGACAGGCAGATGCAGGTGTCGGCGAGCAGCTCGGGGGCCGCGAGTTCTTGGTAGATGGCGAGAGCGTCCCGAAACCGCTGCCCCGCGCGCTCGAGCGCGCCGCGCGCGAGGGCGACATCGCCCAAGCCCGAGACCGCCAACGCC
Source organism: Actinomycetota bacterium (assembly GCA_013697465.1). Lineage (GTDB taxonomy): Bacteria > Actinomycetota > Thermoleophilia > Gaiellales > Gaiellaceae > GMQP-bins7. Next base: position 1,810 of record JACCWU010000239.1, read on the forward strand.
CTAACCTCGCTCGTGCCGGCTTCACGCGCGACAGATAGACACTCTTCCCAGAGCGTCTCGGCTCGATCCACGTCGGCCGCCATCCACGCGATGTAGGCCTGGTTGTTGAGCGACATCCCGAGGCCGTAGGCATCCCCCACCCTCCGCGCCAACAGTCCCATCTCCTCCGCGAGTGGCAGGGCGCGTTCGTAATCGTCTCGACTCATAGCCACCACGCCGAGGATGCTCAACGGACCGACCAGCTCTTGCTCGTCGCCGAGGTCTCTGAACATCTCGAGCCCCTCGGCCGCATAGACCTCGGCAGCTTCGAGATCTCCCTGCCGCCATGCGATCGCCGCGGCCGCCGTGAGCGCGGGAGCCCTGAAGCGGGGAGGCTGAGGGCCGTCGGCGTTGAGCGCCTCCTCGAGCCAGCCACGTCCCTCGGTCAGATATCCGCGCGTGTACCAGAGCCGATGGATCGCGCGGGCGAGCCGAAGCTGGAGCTCGACGAGCCCGTTCTCGCGTGCGAAAACAAGCGCCGCCCGAAAGTTGTCGTGGTCGCGTTCGACGAGGGCGAGCGAGGTTTCGGCGCCGGCCCCTCGAAGGGACGGCCGAAGCACCTCGGCCAGCTCGAGGAAAAACTCTGCATGGCGACGCCCGACGGCGTTGGCTTCTTCTCCCTCCGCGAGACGTTCGGCTGCGCGCTGTCGAACGGTTTCGAGCATCCGAAGCCGCCCGTCCTCTGCCGGCTGAACGAGGCTGCTGTCGACGAGCAGCTCGAGCGTGCGCCCATCGACGGCGCAGATCGCCTCGGCTGCCTCGATCGAGAAGCCGCCGGCGAAGACCGACAGCTGCGCGAACAGGCCGCGCTCCTCCGAGCCGATGAGGTCGTAGCTCCAGTCGATCGTCGCGCGGATCGTGCGCTGCCGCTCCGGTACGTCCCGGGCACGCGCCGTCAGCGTGTCGAGGCGACCGCGAAGCCGCTCGAGCAACCCCTCCGGCGAGAGCAGCTTCATCCGTGCTGCCGCGAGCTCGAGCGCGAGCGGCAAGCCGTCGACCGCGGCGCAGATCGCGACAACCGCAGCCGCGTTCTCGCTCGTCACCTCGAAGCCCGGCCGCACCGCCTGCGCCCGGGCGGTGAAGAGCGCAACCGCTTCGTTCTGGACGAGCGCAGCCAGATCCGACGTCCGAGCCTGCGACGGCAGCTCGAGCGGAAGGATTGGGTACTCGCGCTCCGCAGCGAGTCGGAGCGGCGCGCGGCTCGTCGCGAGTACGTTCAGTCCGGGCGCAGCGGCGAGCAGTTCGGCGACGGCCGGAGCAGCAGCCGACACGTGCTCGAAGTTGTCCGTCACGAGCAGGGCTTCGCGATCGCGGAGGGCCTCGATGAGCGTGTCGAGGACCGTTTGCCCGCCGATCTCCGACACGCCCAGAGCCCGGGCAGTGGCTCCGATCACGAGCTCAGGCCGAGCCAGCGGCGCGAGGTCGACGAAGTGCGCACCGTCCGCGTACTCGCCGGCCAGCTCGTCCGCGACGGCGAGCGCAACACGCGTCTTGCCGGAGCCGCCGACTCCGGTGAGCGTCAGCAGGCGGACCTCGGCCAGTCGCATGAGGCCTGCGATGGCGCCGAGCTCGAGCCGGCGGCCCACGAGAGGCGTCGGGGGCACCGGCAGACCGACCCCCTTGAGCGCCGGCACCGCTACCGGTGGATCGAGATCCAGGTCTTGGCGGAGGACCCGCGCCTCGAGCTCCCGGAGCTCCGGTCCCGGCTCGATGCCGAGGTCGTCGACCAACGTCCGCCGCGCACGCGCGTACGACTCGAGCGCCTCTGCCTGCCGGCCCGCGCGGTAGAGGGCGACCATCAGCTGGCCGCGTAGGCGTTCCCGGTACGGATGCTCCACGAGAAGCGTCTCCAGCTCCTCCACGAGCGCGGCATGGCGACCGACAGCGAGGTCGGCCTCGATCCGCTCCTCCAGCAGGAAGACTCGCAGTTCGTCGAGGCGCGCGAGCTCGCCGTGGACGCCGTCCGGATACGCGTCGGTGGCAGCCGCCCCCCGCCAGAGCGAGAGTGCCTGCCTCAGCTCCGTAGCGCTGGCGGCCCCACTGCGCGCGCGATCGGCGGCGCGCTCTAACTCGTCGAGGTCGAGCTCGCCGAGTTCGACGACGAGCTCGTAACCGCCGTGGTGGCTGAGCAGGCGGTCGCGGCCGAGCAGCTTGCGCAACCCGTGCACCGCGACCTGCAGCGCATTCACAGCCGTCGCCGGCGGGCGTTCGCCCCAGAGCGCGTCGATCAGCCGCTCGCGCGGGACGACCTCGTTGCGGTGCAGTAGCAACAGCGCGAGCAGAGAGCGCTGTCGCGCGCCGCCGAGCGCGAGCGCCTTGCCGGCTCGCCGGACCTCGAGCGGACCGAGCATCTTGAACGTGAGCTGTTCGTCTACGTCGGCCACCACGCAAAAGGGCGCCGCAAGTGCGCCGTAAGCGCATCGTAAGTGAGCGCGCCGAAGCTCCTCAGCGTCAACGACGAAAGGAGCCGGCAGTGATCCGAGCAGGGGACACCATCGAGAACCCGGTGACGGGAGAGCGGCTCGTCTTCCGGAAGACGTCGGCGGAGACGAACGGCGAGGCAGTCGTCCTCGAATGCTTCGTGCAGCCGACGGGGTTCGTCGCGGCCGCACACGTCCATCCTCGTCAGGACGAACGCTTCGAGGTGCTGAAGGGCAAGGTGGGATTCAAGCTCGACGGGCAGGAGATCGTCGGGCAGGCCGGCGACCGGGTCGTCGTCCCTGCAGGCACGAGCCACCGCTTCTGGAACGCAGGCGACGAGGAGGCGCACTTCGTGTGCGAGGTGCGGCCCGCGCTCGAATTCGAGCAACTGATCGAGACGATGTACGGCCTCGCGGCCGACGGCAAGACGAACCGGAAGGGACTGCCGAACCCGCTGCGGCTCGCCGTGATCGCGCAGCACCACTTCGAGGACGTTCGGCTGCCGTTCCCGCCCGCGTGGATGCAGCGCATCGGGCTGGCTCTTGGCGCGCCGCTCGGGCGCCTCGTCGGATACCGGCCGACGTACGTTCCGGCATCTCCCGAGACGCCCGAGGGAGAGGCCGCACCGGCATGAGACGACGCCGGCTCAAGTGGAAGCTCTTCTGGGCCGGCATCGTTCTCGCGCTGCTGCTGATCTACCTCGCGGGTTCCGTCGTCCGCCTCGGCGTTCTGGCTCGCGACCTCGTCATGCGAGAGGCCCGCGCTACGGGCCTCTCGCGCTGATCAGGAGCATCACGGCCGGCCCTGCTCGGCGAGGCTGATCGCGCTCTCGAGAGCGGCCAGCTTGCGCAGGCACTGCTACGGCTGCTTCGCCCGGCTCCCGAGGATTGGGTCACGAAGGCACAGCGGATTCCTCTGGACTTGAGCCTCCGGGAGCGGCCTGCGGCGGAACCGATGATGACGGACGGCGACCTGGCGAAGCTCAGGCAGAAGCTCGAGATCGACCCGACGTTCCGGCAGCTTTTCGACGCCGATCCGGTCGCGGCGGCCGAGTCGGCGGAGATGCACGAGCTCGCGGTGGGACTGGAACGCGAGATGCGCGAGCTTGTCGCCCTCGCTGAGCGGATCGCACACGACGACGCCTACCGCGGCGAGCTCACCGCGGACCCGCTGGCCGCACTTGCCACCGCGGGCATGCCCGCGGCAATCGCTGAGCCCCTGTTGCAGACGCGCGCGGTGCCGGACGAGGTGCTGGCGAAGCTGCCGGATGTTGTGGCGCACCAGCATGAGCAGCTGTCGCTCAAAGCGCGCCTTCTGTTCCTTCTTCTCGACAGCACCGCGATCACCGAAGAGCTTCGCTCGGCGACGCCCGGCGCTTAGCTGAGAAGGAAACGAGAGAGGGCCCGGCAAGCCGAGCCCTCCGTCGAAGGCGGTGCGGTCGAGCTACGCGGCGACGAGGACGCGATCGCTCGCCCGACATCGACGACGGGCTGGATCTAGCACTTGCAGGCGATTTGATACCCGGGGAGGATTCGAACCTCCGACCCGCGGATTAGAGTCAGCCGCTCCATGTACTGGACCCCTTCACGCGCGTCGTGCAGTCGCGTAGTAGGCCTCGATCCACTCGGGCTGGTCGGGATCGTAACCGCCGCGCAGCGCCAGCTCGACGCTGAGTGCAAGCGCGGCAGGAAAGGTCGTGATCGCTGCGAGTCGCCGGTCGCTCTCCGCGCCTCCCGGCGCACGCAAGACGGTCGCCCCCTGACGGATGCACATCTCGTCGGCCTCGTCGACCAGCGGGTCCGATGCACCGGTCGGTAGGCTCAGGACGAGGTGACCGGGCGAGAGCCCAGTCATCGTCGCCGTCGCACCCTCGCGTGTCTCGACGCCTTCGCACGGGATCCGCGCGACCTCCTTGATCAGGAGTGCGCTTTCGAGCGCCGCAGCCCAGGCCGGCCCGGTGCCGTAGGTGACCAACGCAGTCGGCGTCTCGACATCGGGCAGGGAGTCGCACCAGTCCGAGGTGGCAAGGATTGCCCGCCGGCAGGCGGTGGGCACCTCCTCGACCGCACGGCCAAGCACGTTGTCGCGGCTCACCCGCGCCCAGATGGCGAGGCAGACCGCAACCGCGCCGCAGAACGCTTGCGTGTGCGTGGCCGCCCGCTGCGTCGGATTGAAGACCACCGCGACTGCATCGGATGCTCGGGCGACGGTCGAGTCCGGTTCGGCGGTGACGGTCACCAGACCCGCAGGACGAGTGCAGCTGTCGATCGCCTCGACGATGTCGCGGAACTCGCCTGATGACGAGATCGCGAGCAGTAGGTCGCCGTCGCGCCAACGGAATGTGCCGCGGGCGACGAGCCCACTGGGAACCGCGACCACCTCCTTCGGACAGCGCTCCCCCGCCAGTGCCGCCAGCCAGAGCGCCTGAGCGACGTAGTACGACGCCCCATTTCCCACGGCGACGATGCGCCGCACGCTCTCGTCGACGATCCGGTCTGCGAGAGCCTCGATCCCGGAGGAGCCCCCAACGCTCTCCTGCAGGTTGCCAGGCATGTCGCAGACGTCCCGCCAGAGCGCACTTGCGCTGATCTCGTCTCTCATGTCACTCCTTCCAACGCGCGCTCGTGCTGGGCAGCGAACGCCCGAGCAGGGGTAGCGAGAGCAGGCACACGATGCAGGCGAGCAGGTACGGCCACGCGTCTCGGGTCGCGGCCGCGAGTGCGCCTCCGGCTGCCGCCCCGATCACGAATCCAGGTGGCCAGGTCGCGCTCATCAGGCCGAAGCCGAACGCCTGATCGAACCCGCGGCGTTCGAGCGTCTGGGACAGCAGCGCCAGGGCGGGGGTCCAGAGCGTCCCGTACGCAACGCCGGCCACGATCACAATCGCTGCATAGACGAACGCGCGCCCGTCGAGGACGAGGAGCGCTGACGCTCCCCCGGAGGCGATCAGCCCGGCCCGCAGGGGCAAAACGTATCCCTTCGCGTCTGCGACCCTGCCGACGAAGGGATTCGCGACGGCTTGCAGCAGAGCAGCGACTGCGAAGACGGCCCCGATCGCCGCCGCACCCCAACCGAGGTCGTCGAGCCTGAGCGGTGCCAGCACGCCGAGCATCCCGAGCAGGAGAGCGGTCAGCGCGATGAGCCATGCTCCGAGCCGGACTACGCGGTTGCCGGCAAGCACGCGGAGCGACGGGGTGCTGACAGCCTCGGCGGCCGGAGCCCTCAGAGTCGCGGCCGCGGCAGCGAGAAGCGCGGCAAGCACGGCGACGCTCGAGAAGACGAGTGCGACCCCGACCGAGGCAGCAGCCGCGCCCACGAGCGGCCCGAAGAGCTCGCCCGAGAAAGTGGCAGCGAACGTGATCCCGATAGCTTCGCCGCGCTTTCCGGGAGGCGCAACGGCAGCCAGCCAGGCCAAGGCCCCGGTGTAGGCGAATGCGCTGCCGCAC
>JACCWU010000236.1 GCA_013697465.1 Actinomycetota bacterium
GCCGCTTGGACCGAGTCGATTGTCTGCCCGTCGCGTGTCGCCTAGGGCTGGTACTGCTGATCGAGCGAAAGGACGGGACTCGGGTACTTTTCGCCTATCCGTATCCAGAAGCCGGCCTTCGGCTGCGTCAGCTGACGATGCTTCGGGTTCTTACCCCTGACGATCTGTGCAAGCTCGGAGACCTCGATCGCCGTTGCGCCCAATCTCGCCGGGTCGCCGCCTTTGGTGAGAACGGTCACCTCCGCACTTGCCCGAACGACGTATGTCAGCAGCCGGCGTCCCTCCTCGACGATGTAGTAGTCGTTCGGAACCGGCTCTGCCGGCCTGAGGAGCTTGTCCTCGACCGCCGCGCGCTCTGCCGGCACGCCCGTGAGCCACCAAGCAGGATCGAACCGCATCTCGAAGCGGTCACCCTTGCGCGTCAGCGACTTGATGTGGCCGTATTGCCTCATCTCGTTCCCACAGGGCGGCTTCGCGACTGCCGTCGCGGAGGACGCCGGTGCGGCCAGGACGCGCGACGAAGCGAAAACAGTCGCTACGAGAATTGCAACAGTCGTCAAGTAGACGAGAGATGGCTTCATGCTTCCTCCCTTCGACATGCAGCTTCGGTCGCTCTTCACCATGCCACGTTCTTCGAGAAATGCGAGTCATGTCGGCGACTCGCGGCGCCAGTCGCGACGCGCAATGTTGCTCAATGCTCGTCAGAGGAGTCGAGCCGGCCCGAAGAGGTCGAGCAGTGGATCGCGGTCGCCGAGGATCGCGCGAGCGACGAGCCGCCCACATGCGAAGCCGAGGACGTTGCCGTGGCCCGAATAGCCGCCGGCCACCCAGAGATCGTCGCGCTCGGGCACTCGCCCGACTACTGGCAGGAAGTCGAGCACGAGGCCGAAGATGCCCGCCCAGCGGTAGTCGACCCGCAGCGGGCGTCCGAAGAGCGAGTCGACGAAGCGCTCGAGAGCTTCCTGCACCGGTGGTGTCGTGACCTCATCCGCGGTGAACTCGTCCTGGAGCGAGACGTCTCTGAAACCCCCCGCGACGACGCGGCCGTCCGGTGTCTGGTGCCAGTAGTCGAAGCCGTGGCGACCGTAGTGCGGAACCTCGAAAAGCCGCTCGGGCACGGACTCCGTCGCGATCACCTGCCCCCGCGTGGGAACGATCAGCCCTTCGAGCGGACCGAGCAGCCCGCTGGGATACCCGTCCGTGGCGACGACTACTTTCTCCGCCCCGGTCTCCTCGAGGGAAAAGACGCGCGTGCGCTCATGGATCTCGACCCCGGCCTCCGCCGCGCGCGCCGCAAGCCTTCGCACAAGCCGCGCGGGTTGAAGAACGCCGTCGGGCGGGTGGAAGATCGCGGCCGGATGGCTGACCGAGAGCGGCGGCGGCAGAGTATCGCGCCATTCGATCTCGAACCCATCCGCGCGCATGGCCTCGTACTCCTCCTCGAGCTCCGCGCGCTCCTCCTCGTCAACCGCCAGCCGCAGGCTGCCGATCGGCCGAAACGCGTCTCCTGCCAAGTCGGCGAGGTCGGCAAGTGCCCGCTCGGTCCAGCGCCATAGCTCGCCCGCACGGTCACGGCCGATCGACTCCGCCAGCACCGGGTACGGCGCCGCGCCGCCGCGCAGCGCGAAGCCTCCGTTGCGCCCGCTCGCACCGCCGGCGATCTCGCGTTCCTCGTACAGCCTCACGTGCAGACCCGCCTCCGCGAGCGTCAGCGCACACGAGCAGCCGGTGACTCCACCGCCGACTACCGCAACGTCCACCGGAGGTTCGACCCGAGCAGCAAGTGGCGAATCGTGAGGCTCGGCGAGCCAGTAAGACGCCGTCGACATCACGGCGATCCTAGACGGACATTCGATACACCCCGTCCTCGAGCGCGACCCTGCGTGCCAACTCGAGCTCGACGAGCGCCGCTGCGGCCTGTCCCGGCTCGATCCCGGATGCGCGCACGAGCTCGTCCGCAGTCAGCGCGCCGTCTCGCAACCGCTCGAGGAGCGCCTGCGCGGCGCCGGCTACCGGCGGCGGTTCCGCGGGCGCACCGATCAGGCCGAAGAGCTCGAAGACGTCGCCGGCGCACGTGACTGGTGCGGCTCCGAGCTTCAAAAGCGCGTTGGTGCCCGCGGACAACGAGCTCGTGATCTCTCCCGGCACCGCAAGCACGTCGCGGCCCTCCTCGAGCGCGAAGTCCGCGGTGATGAGCGCTCCGCTCCGCTCTCGGGCCTCGACGACGACCGTTGCCCGGCAGAGGCCGGCGATGATTCGGTTGCGGGCGGGAAACCGCC
>JACCWU010000277.1 GCA_013697465.1 Actinomycetota bacterium
GGTCGATGCCGAGCTGCTCCTCGCGCACGTGCTCCGGACGACGCGGTCGGGCCTGTACGCCGACAGCCGTCGGGCGCTGCAAGCGGGCGAGCGACGCGCCCTGGCAGCGCTCGTCACTCGGCGTGAACGTCGCGAGCCGCTCGCATATGTGCTCGGCGAATGGGGGTTTCGCCGGCTCACGCTCGCCGTCGATCGGCGAGTTCTCATCCCGCGGCCGGAGACCGAGATCGTGGTCGAGCGTTGCCTCGCTCTGATCGAGTCGATTCCCGGGCCGCGGGTGCTCGACGTCGGCACCGGAAGCGGCGCGATTGCGCTCGCGATCGCTCAGGAGCATCCGGGTGCGCGGGTGACGGCCGTGGACGTGTCCGAGGACGCGCTGTCCGTCGCTCGCGAGAACGTCAGACGGACCGGCGTCGAGATCGAGCTGCTCCACTGCGATCTTTTCGAGGGCCTTCAGCCGGGGCCGTGGGAGCTCGTCGTCTCCAACCCGCCGTACGTCGAGCCGGAGGACATCGAGCAGCTCGAGCTGGAAGTCCGGGCGTGGGAGCCGCGCGAGGCGCTCGTGTCCGACGGTGCGACGCACGCCGTCGCGCGCGGAGCGTTGGATGTGCTGGGTGTCGGCGGGACGCTCGTGCTCGAGACCGCCGACGGCAAGGCCGATCGTGTCGCGACCGAGTTGCGCGAGCTCGGCTACGAGGATGTGCACGTGACGCGGGACCTCGCCGGCCGCGAGCGCGTCGTCGAAGGCCGGCGCGCATGACCCAGGTCGAGGAAGCCGTGGCGGCGATCCGGGGCGGGGCGGTTGCGGTCATTCCGACCGACACCGTCTACGGACTGGTTTGCACGCCGCACCGCGAGGAGCCGGTGCGGAGGCTCTCGGAGCTCAAGCGCCGCGATCCGGGACAGCCGTTTGCGCTCGTCGCAGAGAGTGTGGACGCGCTAATCGAGTGCGTGCCCGAGCTCGAGGGATGGGCGGCCGTGACCGTTCGAGCGCTCCTTCCCGGGCCGTACACGCTCGTCCTTCCCAACCCGGCGCGCCGCTTCCCGTGGCTCACGGGAGCTCGGCCGAGCACGATCGGCGTCCGCGTCCCCGAGCTCGAGGGGCCGGGCCGAGAGGTGCTCGAGCAGGTCGGAGCCGTGACGGCGACGAGCGCGAACCTGCACCGAGGCGCCGATCCGAGACGACCGGCGGACGTTCCAGCGGAGATCCTGGCCGAAGCGGTGCTGGTGGACGGCGGCGAGCTTCCGGGGGTGCCTTCGACGGTCCTCGACTTCACAGGGCCCGAGCCGCGCGTCCTCCGGGAGGGCGCGGTGCGCGTGGCGGAGGCGCTCGCTCGCGCCCGGGCGGCGCTTGAGTAGCATCGACCCGATGGCGGTGGCACCGAGCACCTTCGAGGACCTCCGCGTGGCGACGTTGCACGACGTCGACCCCGAGGTCGCTGCGCTGATCGGCCGGGAGCTCGAGCGGCAACGGGGTGAGATCGAGCTGATCGCGTCCGAGAACTTCACGTGGCCCGCGATGCTCGAGGCCGTGGGCAGCGTCCCCACGAACAAGTACTCGGAGGGCTACCCGGGACGCCGCTACTACGGCGGTTGCGAGGTCGTCGACGAGATCGAGCAGCTCGCCATCGATCGCGCACGGGCGCTGTTCGATGCGGAGCACGCAAATGTGCAGCCGCACGCCGGGGCGCAGACGAACATGGCGGTCTACTTCGCGTGCCTCGAGCCCGGCGACACGATCCTCTCGCTCGAGCTCTCGCACGGAGGGCACCTCACACACGGCCTCAAGGTCAACTTCTCGGGCCGCCTGTACACGATCGTCCACTACGGCGTGTCACGCGAGACGAACCGGGTCGACTACGACGACGTCCTCCGGCTTGCGAAGGAGCATCGCCCGAAGCTCATCGTCTGCGGGGGCTCGGCGTACCCACGCACGGTCGAGACGCCTCGATTCCGTGAGATTGCCCAAGAAGTGGGCGCGTACCTGCTCTGCGACATGGCTCACTTCGCCGGCCTCGTCGCTGCCGGGCTCCATCCCAACCCTGTGGCAGACTGCGACTTCGTCACCTCGACGACGCACAAGACGCTCGCCGGTCCGCGCTCCGGATTCGTGCTCTGCAAGGAGGAGCACGCCCAGGCGGTCGATCGCGCGGTCTTTCCGGGCATGCAGGGCGGACCCCTGAACCACGTGATCGCCGCCAAGGCGGCCTGCTTCCGGATCGCGGCCTCCGAGCCCTTCCGTGAGTACCAATCCCAGGTCCGTGCCAACGCGGACGTGCTCGCAGAGGCGCTGCAGAACGGAGGCCTCGAAGTCTTGACGGGCGGCACGGACACTCATCTCCTGCTCGTCGACCTGCGCACGAGCGAGTGGACGGGGAAGGAGGCCGAGGAGCGCATTGCCGAGGTCGGGATCACGGCAAACCGCAACACCGTGCCCTTCGACGAGCGGCCGCCGACCGTCGCGTCGGGGCTCCGGCTCGGGACCCCCGCGGTCACGATGCGAGGTTTCGACGAGGACGACGTTCGCGAGGTGGGCGCGATCATCGCCGAGTCGCTGCGGCCGGGCGCGGATCTCGAGGCCCTTGCTGTTCGCAGTGCCACGCTTTGCCGTCGGCGACCCCTGTATCCGGGCTTCCGTGGCTACTGCGCTTTCTCGCATGACGGCGAGAAAGCGTTAGAAAGCGGCTCGTGACCAGTGCCTCCTCTAACACTTCCGTGACCGGAACGGTCACGGAAGTGCTGCATCCGCTCGTCCAGCACAAGCTCGGCCTGCTCCGGGACGTCACGACGACGACGCAGATGTTCCGCCAGCTCGTGAACGAGCTGACGCTCCTCCTCACCTACGAGGCGACGAAGGGGCTTGCGGACGAAGAGGTGGAGATCGAAACCCCGCTCGAGCACACGACCGCCAGGCGCATCTCGGGAAAGAAGGTCGCCGTCTGTCCCATCCTCCGCGCCGGCGTCGGCATGCTCGACGCGGTGCTCTCGCTCGTGCCGGGCGCCCGCGTCGGGTTCATCGGGCTCTTCCGTGACGAGGAGACGCTCCAGCCGGTCGAGTACTACGTCAAGCTGCCCGGCGACGTCGCCGAGCGCGACGTCATCCTGCTCGACCCCATGCTGGCCACGGGGAACTCCACCGCCGCCGCCATCGAGACGGTCAAGCGGGCGGGGGCGACGTCGGTGCGCCTCATCGCTCTCATCGCGGCGCCGGAAGGCATCGAGCGCGTGCATCGCGATCACCCGGAGGTCCCAGTCGTGGTCGCCGCCGTCGACCGTGAGCTGAACGAGAAGGGCTACATCCTTCCCGGCCTCGGCGACGCAGGCGACCGACTGTACGGAACGAAGTAGCCACCATGTGGGACGAGCTGAGGGCGACGCCGGAGGTCCTCTACGGCGCGGTCATCGCCTTCGTGATCGTGATGCTCCTCACGCCGGCCGTCGGCGGCATGGCGCGTCTTTTGGGCGCTGTCGACCGCCCGGGAGAGCGACGCCTGAACCGGCGCCCGATCCCGCGGCTCGGTGGACTCGCGATCTTCCTCGGAATCGTCGTCCCCGCGCTCGCGTTCCTCGATCTCTCGGACGAGACCCGCGGCGTGCTGCTCGGTGCGGCCGTGGCGACTGTCGTCGGCGCGGTCGACGACTTCCGGGGACTCTCGCCTTCGACGAAGCTCTCCGGGCAGGTCGTCGCCGCGGCGATCCCGACGACGTTCGGTGTCTGGGTCGACCACTTCACGTTCCCGTTTCTCGGCGCTGTCGATCTGCCGGTGTGGATCGGCGTTCCGATCTCGATCTTCTGGATCGTCGCCGTGATGAACATGGTCAACTTCCTCGACGGGCTCGACGGTCTCGCCGCGGGTGTGTGCGCGATCGCCGGCGTGACCTTCGCGACTCTCGCGCTCTCGCTCGAGAAGACCGACCCGGCGATCCTCTCAGCCATCGTGGCCGGGAGCTGCCTCGGCTTCCTCCGGCACAACTTCTTCCCCGCGCGGATCTTCATGGGCGACTCGGGGGCGCTCTGCCTCGGCTTCATTCTCGCCGCGGTGTCGATTCAGGGCCTTCTCAAGACCGCGTCCACGGTCGTCCTGCTCTTTCCGCTCCTCGTTCTCGCCGTTCCGATCATCGACACCTCGTTCGTCGTCGCCAAGCGTCTCAAGTACAGGCAGCCGGTCTACGGTGCGGATCGCAGCCATCTGCATCACCGTTTCCTCAACATCGGTTTCTCGCAGCGGCGGGCCGCGCTCACGATGTGGCTCTGGTGCGCGAGCCTCGCGGGCGCGGCACTCGCGACGCATTTCGTGCCGTTCCGCGAACGTGGCGAGTGGCATCTCTGGCCGGCTGTGGCCGTGTTCGGGATCGCGCTCGGCGCGCTCGCGTTCTCCGTCTACGTCGTCTACCTGCTGGAGATCGTCAAGCTCGCGAACCCGCGCATACGCCGACGCGAGCGCGAGAGGACGGACGCGGGCGAGCAGATGACCGCGTAGAGCTCGCGGCTCCAGTAGATGATCAGTGGCACCTCACCCCTGGCACCTCACGCGAGAAGCTCAGCGGTACAGCGCCGTCTCCAGCCCGTCTCCAGCCCGCGGCGGATCCCTACGGCGACCAGAGCCCAAGTTACACGTTGTAACTTGGGCTTCCGCCTCGTCAGTCGAGGGAATACAGCGCGTCGATCGGCTTGATGTAGAGGGCGATGTCGATCAGCGTGTCGCGGGTAGCTTGCCGCCTCGCCTTCTGCCTCCGCGCGTCGTGGAGCAGCAGGCGCACGCACTCGTAGCTCGGTCGAGGAATATCCAGCCTTGCAGCGATTTCACGGCTACCCCGGTATGTCTCGAGAATCGGAACCGAGTCATCGTCGAGCCGCACGAGCGCTTTGAGTAGACGCGGGTCGAGCCGTGGCGCGGCAGCGTACACGGCTCCAGCCTGCCGACGAATTGCTCACGCGTGGGAGTCGAGATCGACGCGACTTCGTGCCAAGTTGCAAGTTGTAACTTGGGATCGTCCGCTGCGTGTAGCGGGCGGCGAGCGTCGCCTCCGCGGATTTCTCCTTGCGGTCGGCTCCGGATACGCCCCCCGTCTCCGCGGCCTCCGGACCTGGGGGTGATCTCGCTCCTCGCCGCGTCTCTCGCGAGCAACCGCGTGCGCTCGCTCACGGTGCTGGAGTCACCGGCCACGCGCGTCGCTCTCGACAGAGTGACCGACCAGATGATCACCGTTGCGCAACGTGCCTGCGACCAGCTGCGCGTGCTCCTCGAAGTCCACCCGGTCGACGGGCGGGTTGGGCGGAAATCCGGGGCGGTGGAGGACGACGACGTCGAAATACTCCGCGAGCGGCGCTTGTCCGCTCCAGGTCGCCTGCCCGCCGGCCACGCTGCCGTGGACGAAGACGATGCGCTCCACGACGTCATCCTACGCGCGCGATCGCATGTAACGAACCCAGCCATTTTCGGCTCCTGGAGCCGAAAATGGCTGTTACAAGCGCTGATATGCTCTCGCTGCGGATGACCACCGGTGCCGCCTCCTCGCCGCACTCCCTGGCCACGGCTTCGGGCCTTCTTCTGGGCACGCTCGGGGTCGCGATGGGGCTCGGTGTGCTGCTGGGCTGGGCCTTCGGATTCGCGGGCATCGGACTCCTCGTGGGAGCTCTCGTCGGGATACCGCTCGCAGTGCTCGTCGTCTATATCGTGTACTCGCGGCAGGAAAGCCCGTGAGCGCCGGAATTTTCTCGACGCCCAGGCCGCTCCCGAGCCGGATCGCGCCGGCAATCGCGGGCGGCAGCGTGATCGCGCTCGCACTTCCGATCTTCGCCGTCGCGGGCTGGCCGCTCGCAGGCTGGGCTCTCGCAGCGGTTCTCTGGGCGGCGGCGCTCGCCTTCTCGCTCGTACTGGCGCGCCTCCCGGGCGACCCCGGTAACCTCGCCGCCGCAGGGATGCGGGGCATTGGGACAACCTCTCGCGCGCTCCTCGTCGGCGTCCCGCTGGTCGCGGTGACCGTGTCCGACGAACGCGTCGGCCTCGCGGCAGCCGCGGTCTACGCGCTCGCCTTCACCGTGGAGCTCGCGGCCGGGCTCGTCGCGTATTTCGGTTCCGGGGGGCACGCGTGAAACGCCTTGTCCTGCTGTTCGTAGCCTTCGCGCTGCTCCTGCCGTCGGTCGCCCTCGGCCAAGACGGGACGCCCGCGGAAGAGGAAGACAAGGGCGCGTTCATCTCGGAGGAGTGGACGCTTCACGAGTGGGTTCCGATCCATCTCGGGCCGCTCGACCTCTCGATCAACAAGGCGGTTGCCTACCTGCTGCTCGGGGCGCTCTGCTCGTGCCTGATCGGGATCTTGCTCATGCGCGTCAAAGTCGGCCGCGAGCCGACCAAGCGGCAGGCGCTCGGCGAGACCATCTACGAGGTGGCTCAGGTCCAAGTCGCCGAGCAGGGACTTCCAACCAAGGCGATCGGGCGCTGGTTCCCCTACGTCGCGACGCTGATGATCTTCATCTGGACCGTCAACATCCTCGGCTTCATCCCGCTCCCGCTCTCGGACGAGAAGGTGACGATCGCAGGGGTTGAGCTGCCGACGCTCGCCATCTTCGCCGCCACGTCGACGCTCTCGGTGACGCTCGCGCTCGCGCTGATGACGTTCGTCTTCACGCACATCGAAGGCGTACGAGCGAACGGGCCGGTCAGGTACTTCAAGAGCTGGATTCCCGAGGTGCCGAAGGCGATGCTGCCGCTCATCGTTCCGCTCGAGGTGCTCGGGCAGCTCATGCGGCTGATCAGCCTCTCCGTCCGTCTCTACGCGAACATGCTCGCCGGGCACATGCTGATCCTGACCTTCATCGGGCTCATCATCGTGCTCGAGAACGTCCTGCTCGCGATCGTCGCGGTCCCCGCGGCCACGCTCTTCTACCTGTTCGAAGTCATCATCGTCGTCTCGATCCAGGCGTACATCTTCGCCGCCCTGTCTGCCATCTACATCGGCTCGGCCATCGAGCCCGAGCACTAAGGAGGACCCCGACCATGCTCTCCTCGTTCTTCTTCCTCGCCGCCGCCGAAGACGGCGCCGACGCCGGCAAGGCCATCGCTCTTGCGCTCGGTATCGGCCTCGGCTCCCTCGGCGCCGGCATCGGAATCGGCAACATCTTCGGCTCGATGATCCAGGCGGTCGCGCGCCAGCCCGAGCTGCGCGGCGAGCTGACGGGCATCCAGTGGCTCGGCTTCGCGCTCACGGAGGCTGTCGTCTTCTACGGCCTTATCGGCGGACTGCTCGCGTACGTCCTGGTCTAGAGCAATGTTCCTCCTCGCCCAGGAAGAGAGCGGCGGCAGCGATCTCATCCAGGTCGTCCCCGGGCTGATGATCTGGACGCTCGTCGCGTTCGGTATCACGTTCTTCGTCCTCCGGAAGTACGCATTCGGCCCGATCCAGCGCACGATCGACGAGCGCCGCGAGCGGATCAGGAAGGCCGTCGAGGAGGCGGATCGCGCGCGCAACGAGTCCCGCGAGCTCGTCGAGCAACACCGGGCGCTGATCGCGCAGGCGAAGCACGAGGCCGCGGAGATCCTGGCCGAGGCGCGCAAGATCGGCGATGCGCAGATCGCCCGCGTGAAGGACGAGTCCGAGGTCGAACGACAGCGCCGTCTGGAGGAGACGAAGCGCCAGATCGACGCCGAGACGAAGCGGTCGCTCGAGCTCATCCGCGCTGAGGTTGCAGAGCTGACGCTCGAGGCCACCGCGCGTGTCACGGGCAAGGTCCTCGATGCGGAAGACCAGCGACGCCTCATCGACGAGGCGATCGCCGAGCTCGACTTCTCCGCGCTGGAGCGCTCGGGCTAACGGATGGCCGTCGCACAGCGCATGTACGCCCGCGCGCTCTACGAAGCGGCGGAGGAAGCGGATCGCGTGGAACCCGTGGCGGCTGACCTCTCTGCGCTCGCGCAGGCGATCGACGAGGTGCCCGCCCTCGCCGCCTTTCTGCGGAACCCTCAGGTCGATCCGACAGGGAAGGCCTCCGTCCTCGACGAGCTCTCCGCCGGCGGTGAGGCGCTCGTACGCAACTTCCTCCGCCTCGTGGCCGACAAGGGTCGCGCCGGCGAGCTCGCGGAGGTCAACCGGGAATTTGAGGCGCTCGTCGCTCGCGCCGAGAACCGCCTTACGGTCGAGCTCTCGACCGCGGTCGAGCTGACCGACGAGGACGCACAGTCGATCGTCGGCCAGATCGAGGCCGCCTCCGGCCGGACGGTCGAGGCGACCCGGAGCGTGGATCCGAGCCTCATCGGCGGCATCGTCCTCAGGGTCGGGTCCTTCCGCGCGGACGGAAGCGTCCGCGGTCGCCTGGAACGCCTACGCCAAGAGCTCGTCACCTCGCACTAGCGCAAGGAGAGAAACGTGAAGCTACGCCCCGAAGAGATCACCGCGATCCTCAAGGACCGCATCAAGGAGTTCGACGTCGAGACCGACCTGAGCGAGGTCGGCACCGTCCTCCAGGTCGGCGACGGTATCGCACGCATCCACGGGCTCGAGAACTGCGTCGCCCTCGAGCGGCTCGAGCTGGAGCACGGCGTCGTCGGCATCGCGTTCAACCTCGAGGAGGACAACGTCGGAACGGCACTCTTCGGCCGCTGGCAGGACGTCAGCGAGGGGGAGCCGGCACGCCGCACAGGCGAGGTCATGAGCGTGCAGGTCGGTGAGGCGCTCCTGGGCCGGGTCGTCGATCCGCTCGGCAACCCGCTCGACGGGCTCGGCCCGATCGAGACGACCGAGCGCCGCCCGCTCGAGTTCAAGGCGCCGGGCGTGATCGCGCGCCAACCCGTGAAGGAGCCCTTGCAGACGGGGATCAAGGCGATCGACTCGATGATCCCGATCGGCCGCGGCCAGCGCGAGCTCATCATCGGCGACCGGTCCACGGGAAAGACGGCTATCGCGATCGACACGATCCTGAACCAGCGCGGCGGTGACGTGATCTGCGTGTACGTCGCGATCGGGCAGAAGGGCTCGACCGTCGCTCAGGTGGTCGAGAAGCTTCGCGATGCCGGGGCGATGGAGTACACGGTGGTTCTCTCCGCGCCTGCCCAGGAAGCAGCGCCGATCAAGTGGATGGCACCGTTCGCCGGCTGCGCCATTGCGGAGTACTTCCTCTACAACGGTCGCCATGCGCTCTGCGTCTACGACGACCTCTCGAAGCACGCGGACGCCTACCGGCAGCTCTCGCTCCTCCTGCGCCGGCCGCCCGGCCGCGAGGCGTTTCCGGGCGACGTCTTCTACCTCCATTCCCGACTGCTCGAGCGTGCCTGCAAGCTCTCGGACGAGCTGGACGGCGGGTCGCTGACCGCGCTGCCGATCATCGAGACGCAGGCAGGCGACATCGCGGCCTACATCCCGACGAACGTCATCTCGATCACCGACGGGCAGATCTTCCTCGAGTCCAGCCTGTTCTACTCCGGCGTCCGCCCGGCGATCAACGTCGGCACCTCGGTCTCGCGCGTCGGCGGCAACGCCCAGACGAAAGCCATGAAGAAGGTCGCGGGCCGCCTCCGGCTGGACCTCGCGCAGTACCGCGAGCTCGAGGCCTTCGCGCAGTTCGGGTCCGAGCTCGACCAGGCCACGCAGCAGACGCTCGCCCGCGGCGAGCGCATGGTCGCCACGCTCAACCAGCCGCAATACCAGCCTTGGCCGTTCGAGGAGCAGGTCGTCGCCATCTACGCGGGCATCAACGGCTACCTCGACAAGATCCCGGTGCCGCAGGTGCCCCGCTTCCAGGACGAGCTGCGCGAGTCGCTGCGCACCGAAGGCTCGACGTACGAGTCGATCCGCGAGAGCGGAGAGCTCACCGACGAGGTCGAGGCGGCGCTCAAGAAGGAGCTCGACCACTTCCTGCAGGTCTTCAGCGTGGAGGAGACGACGGGTCTCGCGGTCTGAGCTGCGCGAGCGACGTAACGCATGGCCTCCGTCCAGGACTTCAAGCGCCGAATCCAGTCGGTCTCGAACACGCGCAAGATCACGCGTGCGATGGAGCTCGTGGCCGCGGCCAAGCTCCGCCGCGCGGAGTCGAGGATCAAGGCCCTGCGACCCTACGCAGAGACGATGGCCGAGCTCATCGCGGGCGTCGGGAGGGCCGCGTCGAGCGTGCGTCTCCCGCTACTCGAGCAGCGGGAGGCGGTCGAGACCGTCGCGATCGTGCCGCTCACCGGAGACCGCGGGCTCGCTGGTGCTTTCAACGCCCAGGTCATACGGCGCGCGTTCGCTCTCGAGCGCTCGCTGCAGGCGGAGGGCACAGGAGTCCGCTGGCTCGCCGTTGGCAAGAAGGGGCGCTCGACCCTGACCTTCCGACGACGAGAGCTCGTGGGCGAGTACCTGGGCTTCACCGACAAGCCCGCGTACGAGGATGCACAGGCGATTGCACATCGGGTCGGCGAACTCTTCACGAGCGGCGAAGTCGACCGAGTCGTGCTCGTCTACAACACCTTCGTCTCGGCTCTCACCCAGCGTGTGACCGAGCAGGACATCCTCCCGATCTCCCCCGACATCCTCGAGACGGACGAGCAGGAGCGGCAGGCGGACACGTTGCGCGGCGACTTCATCTTCGAGCCGGAGCCCGAGCAGATCCTCGAGCGGCTGCTCCCCGTGTACGTCGAGACCCAGATCTACCGCGCGCTGCTCGAGTCGACGGCCTCCGAGCAGGGGGCACGGATGACGGCGATGCGGAACGCCTCGAAGAACGCGAAGGAGCTCATCGACTCGCTCACGCTGCGCATGAACCGCGCACGACAGGCCGAGATCACGCAGGAGATCCTCGAGGTCGTGGGCGGCGCCGAAGCGCTGATGTAGGACGACCTCTCACGGGGTCCGACCTCTCACGGGGTCAGACCCGAAGCCAGGTCCGGATCGGCCACGCGTGGGCGATCGGGGGCTCCGTGCGAGCGTTGTGCGCCCATACCCTCGGCCGAAGCAGACACGTCTGGGGGTCTGACCCCATCACTAACAACGCCCGTCCGCGTTCGTAGAAGTAGCTGAGCGGCGTGGCGACCCCGATCCGAGACACCCCCGCAGATAGCATCACGCCGGTGGTGGAGCGCGCCCTCGCCGACCGTCAAGACGGCGCCGAGCGCTTCGAGCGCGCAAGCGAGATCGCAACGCGGTTCGTCGACAACATCGAGAGCGTCATCTACGGCAAGCGGGACGAGATCAAGCTCGTGCTTACCGCACTGGCGTGCGGCGGCCACGTGCTTCTGGAGGACGTCCCGGGAACCGCGAAGACCGTTCTCGCGCGTGCGA
Source organism: Actinomycetota bacterium (assembly GCA_013697465.1). Taxonomy (GTDB): domain Bacteria; phylum Actinomycetota; class Thermoleophilia; order Gaiellales; family Gaiellaceae; genus GMQP-bins7. The sequence continues at coordinate 11,254 of JACCWU010000277.1, forward strand.
TCGCAGGCACGATCGAAGGTGCGACCCCGTCACGGATCCAGTGCACGCCGGATCTCCAGCCGACGGACGTGACCGGGCTATCGATCTTCGACCAGCGCTCGCGCGACTTCGAGTTTCGCCCCGGGCCGGTCTTCGCGAACGTCGTCCTCGTCGACGAGATCAACCGGGCGACGCCGAAGACCCAGTCGGCGCTCCTCGAGGCCATGGCCGAGTACCAAGTGACCGTGGACGGGGTCACGCGCGAGCTCCCGTCTCCGTTTCTCCTCATAGCGACCGAGAACCCAATCGAATACGAGGGGACGTTCCCGCTGCCCGAGGCGCAGCTCGACCGGTTCTTCCTCCGGACCGCGCTCGGATATCCAGGGCTCGAGGACGAGCTCAAGATCCTGGTGGAGCAGCGCTTCGTGCATCCACTCGACGAGCTGCGGCCGACCGTCGCGCTCGCCGAGATTCACGAGCTTCGTTCCTCCGTCCAGCACGTGTACGTGGACGAGGTCATCCACCGCTGGCTCGTCGAGCTGGTGCGGACGACACGCGACCACGAGGCGGTCGTGATCGGAAGCTCGGTTCGCGGCAGCTTGGCGCTTGAGCGAGCGGCACGCGCGTGGGCGCTCCTTGACGGACGGAGCTACGTGATCCCGGAGGACATCGAGCGGCTCTTCGTCACCGTGCTCGTCCATCGAGTGGTGTTCACGCCCAGCTTCGTCGCGCGGGCCCGGGCCTCGAGCTGGGAGGACGCGATCGCTGAGTTCCGGGCGACCTGCCTCGAGCTCGCCCCCCGGCCCGGTTCCGAGGAGGACCCCATCTTCGAGCACCCTCACGCCTAGAAACGGGGTTCGCGTGGCAAACGCGCGACTGACCTTCCCACTTGTCCCGCGACGGCGGGTCATCGGCCTCTCGTACGGCACGATGCGCAGCCTGCGCAGGGGGTCGGGTTCGGACATCGCCGGCTCGCGCCCGTATCGCCCCGGCGACGACATGGACTCGATCGACTGGGCGGCCTCGGCGAGGCTCTCGACCGCGCGGGGAAATGACGAGTTCATCGTTCGTGAGCGGTTCGCGGAAGAGGCGCCGAAGATCGTGATCGTCTGCGACCGCCGTCCCCAGATGTCCCATTTCGCCGCGCCCCTGCCGTGGCTCGACAAGCCCGAGGCGATGCGCCACACCGTCGAGCTGATCCTCGCGAGCGCGGGTGCGGCCGGCGGTTTCGTCGGGTACCTGGACTACGCCGACGGCGATCCGCACTGACGCCAGCCGAAGGGGGAGCGCAAGCTGATCGAGCTCAAGGACCCGCGCCTGTGGTCGTCGGAGTACGACGGCCAACAGGACTGGCTCGAGCGCTCGATCGACCACCTGGCCTCGCACACGCGCGCTATCACTTCCGGCACCTTCGTCTTCGTCCTGTCCGACTTCCTGCCCGCGCCCGCGCAGGACGTCTGGCTGACGGCGCTCGAGCACCCCTGGGACCTCGTCCCCGTCGTGATTCGGGATCCGACGTGGGAGCAGAGCTTCCCCGACGTGAGCGGCATCGTCGTCCCGCTCCGAGACCCGGACACCGGACGGGTCGTGCCGGTCCGCATGCGGCGAAAGGAAGTCGAGGCCCGTCGGGCCGCGAACGAGGAGCGGGCTCACGCGCTCGTCGACACGTTCCGTCTCCTGGACATCGACCCGATCTTCCTTTCGTCGAGCGACCGCCAGGCGGTTCTCGAGCATTTCCTCGTCTGGACCGATCTCCGGCGGACGAGGCGGGTCGTCGGGGCATGAGCCGATGAAGCGGAACGGCGTCGCGCTCGGTCTGGGGCTGGTGCTCGTCGCGGCGGTGAGCGCGCTGCTCGTCGGTTATGTGACCTGGGACGGCGGCGACTCCGAGCCGCCGGTCGAGACGGAGGAGATCCAACCTCTCGCGGGCACGGGCGCCCTCTCTCCGCGGATCGCTCTCTTCGGCGACACGATCACGGCGCGCGTCGACGTGGTGATCGACCGGGAGGTCGTCGATCCGGAGCACGTGACCGTCGTCTGGTCTCCCAGTCCTTGGACGCAGGTGCGTGCGCCGCAGCGCGAGGTGAGAATCGCGGGCCAGACCGCGTATCTGAGCACCTCGTACGCCCTTCGCTGCCTGACAAGCCCGTGCGTCCCGATCCGAGAGACGGAGCAGTTCCAGTTCCGGCCTGCGCGCGTCACGTACGAGGCTCCGGTGGAGGAAACCCCGAGCAGGCTGTCCGTGGACGTCGCCTGGCCGGTGCTCGTGGTTCACACCCGAATCACGAACGCGGACGTTCCCCAGCGCGACGCGCTCGCCGCGCCCTGGCGTGCGGACTTCGTCTCGCTCCCGCTCGTGTCGTACCGCGCGGCTCCCGGGCTCGTGCTCGGGCTCGTGCTGGCTCTGGCCGCGACCTTGATCGCCGTAGCCGCACTCGTGACGTACCGCATCTGGCCGCGGCGCGAACCGCCCCCGGAGCCCGAGCCACCTCCGCGGCCGGTCGCGACGCTGCTCGAGCAGGCCCTCGCTCTGCTCGAGGCTCCCGCGGCAGCAAATGGGGCCGCGGACTGGAGGCGAG